>DASUME010000133.1:0-9415 GCA_036277895.1 Polyangiales bacterium | reverse complement strand
ATCACCAGCGATGCGCGGCCGAAGCTCGAGCGCATCCTCAGCCACTTCGAGGCGGTCACCCAGCAGCTCGACGTCGCGGTCAGCGCCAACACCCAGAGCCACGACGGCGGCGTGGGTCGGATCGACGACACGGTGGCGTCGATCCAGCACTCCGCGCACGAGCTGGAGAGCGCGCTCGGCGACGTCAAGGAGATCACCGAGCGCACCGCGCGCGGCGAGGGCACGATCGGCCGGCTCACGCACGACGAGAAGCTGATCAACGAGGTCGAGGGCATCGCCCAGGGAATCAACGACGTGGTCGGCCCGATCGCGCGCCTGCAGACGATCGTGCGCCTGCGCAGCGAATACAATTTCCTCGCCAACACGTTCAAGAACTACGTCTGGCTGTACCTCGCACCACGCGAGGACCACTACTACCGCATCGAGCTCATCAACGACCCGCGCGGCAGCACCACGTTCACGCAGCGCCAGGTGCGCACCAGCCCGCCCAAGGATGGCGAGCCGGAGTTCTACCAGCAGACCGTCTCGGAGACGCGCGACCAGTTCCGGTTCACGTTGCAGTTCGCCAAGCGCGTGTACTTCGCGACGTTCCGCTTCGGTATCCTGGAGTCGACCGGCGGCCTGGGTCTCGACATCCACCTGCTGAACGACAACTTCCAGCTCAACCTGGACGCGTTCGCGATCGGCGAGAAGCAGTACGCCCGCCTGCGCGCGGCGATGGCCTACCAGGTGCTCGAGCGCTTCTGGATCGTCGGCGGTATGGACGACATGCTGAACGACAGCCGCGACTTCTTCCTCGGCGGCCAGATCCAGTTCAACGACGAAGACCTCAAGTCGATCCTGCCGTTCGTGCCGGCCACGCCGCGGTAATGGACCCGCGCGACTTCTTTCGCGGTCTGTTGTACCCCCTGCGCGGCCTGGTGATCCTGCGCCGCCATCCGGGCATGGTGCGCTACTGGCTGCCGCCGATCGTGCTCACCACGCTGGCGTTGCTCGCGAGCATCGTGCTTGCGACCCGCTACTACGACGATGCGCTGGCGCTGATCTGGAAGCAGCCCGTGAGCGGGCAGTGGCACGAGGCGCTCCTGGTGGCGCTGTACTGGGTCGTCCGCGTACTCACGTTCGTGCTCGGGATCGGGATCGCGATGCTGGTCACGGTGGTGCTCGCGAACCTGTTCGCCGCGCCGTTCAACGACGCGCTCAGCGAGGCCGTCGAGGAGGTCGAGACGGGCAACAAGGCGCCGCCGTTCTCGCTGCCCAAGCTGGCGCGCGATCTGGGGCGCAGCCTGGGGCTCGAGCTGGTGAAGCTCTGCATCTACGCGGCCGTGATGGGGCCGCTGCTGGTCGCGTCGTGGCTGCTCCCGGGCATCGGCCAGGCGCTGTACCTGGTGTTCGCGAGCCTGTTCACGTGGCTCTACTTCGCGATCGACTACGTCGACTGGCCGGCCTCGCGACGCGGGCTCGGCTGGCGCGACCGCTTCGGGTTGTTGCGCACACGGCCGTTCCTGATGCTCGGCTTCGGCTTCGCGGTCGCGACCTGCTTGTTCGTTCCGCTACTCAACCTGTGCTTCATGCCGTTCGCGGTGGCGGGCGGCACACGTTTGTTTCTGGACCTCGAGGCGCTGCGCGCGCGAGCGCTGTGAATACCGCTGACGGCCCGCACGGTCTCAGGCCGCACGCGCGCCTTCGCGCTGGAGTAATCGGCGCGAGCGCGTGTATGCTCCGCCCGTTTTGGAGGAGAAGACCTACATGAAGCGGATCCTCGTTGGAGCGCTGCTCGGAGCCCTTTCGGTGTCCGTGGCGAGCCCGGTAAACGTCGCCCACGCGGCGCCCAAGAAGGCCAAGCAGGCGGCCCAGAAGGCACCGCCCCAGAGCGCCGAGATCGACAAGTCGATGGGCGATCTGAAGTGGGGCCAGACGCGCGATGAGGTCTACACGCGCTTCGAGACCCAGATCAAAGACAAGTACAAGCCGCTGATCTCCAAGGCGCGCAGCGCGATGGAAGAAGACAAGCAGCGCGCCAAGCAGAAGGACGAGCTGGCCAAGCTCAAGTCCAGCCTGGTCGAGTTCAACGGCAAGAAGACCGGCTGGGACGTCTCCTTCCTCAAGGGCGAGTTCACGCATAACAACAGCGAGTCGCTGTTCGCGGTCTCGGACGACAGCTCGGAGAACTACTACTTCTTCATCCAGGGCAAGCTCTGGAAGTGGTACAAGGCCTTCAAGACCGAGGCCTTCGAGGGCAAGAGCTTCGACCAGTTCGGAGCCGCGATCGAGGGGCGCTACGGCACGGGCGCCAAGCGCGAGGGCGAAGCGACCCACGGCGGCGGCAAGACCAACTGGCTGGAGTGGCAAGACGCGGACACGCGGCTGCGCGCGATCGACAACAGCCAGTTCTACGGCTTCTACTGCCTCGTGTTCGAAGACAAGGCGACCGTGAACAAGCTCGCGCAGCTGCGCACGGCGAAGGTCAAGGACACCAAGGCCGGCAACTCGCTCGTCGACTCGGTGACCAGCGACGAGGCGCACAACGGCTCGGGCGACAGCAACACGGATGCGATCGATCGCATCACGGGCAAGATCCGCAACCGTCAGGACGCGCCCGGGCCCACGACGACGGGCAAGAAGGGCGAGCAGCCCAGCACGCCTGCGCCGCCTCCTCCGCCCCAGGGCGTGAGCAAGGAAGACGACCCGCTCAAGGGCCTCGGGCTCTGAGCGTCAGGGCAGGACGTCGACGCGGACATCGCCGCCGACGGCCTGCCGGAACGCAGGCAGCACGTAGCCCGTGACGGTGTACGAGACGCTCGGGCAGCCGCGGTAAGAGCCGCCGAAGCGGACCTGGACGACGCCGTCCTTCACGGAGACCAGCTCCATGGTGCCGCCGTCCGCGGCGAACAACGGCGTCAGTACCTCTCGGATCACGGTCTCGATCTGATCGCGCACTGTCCCAAGCGTACACGATGCGTTCGAGGCGAGGGAAGCGTCCAGCCTGCTTCGCAGATGCGCGCACACGTGGCCTCGTGATCTCGCCCGCTATCTCGTGCCCGATCGTGGCAGCTGAAGAGATTGCCAGTAGCCAGCCCAATTGCGTGCTGGCAAGATCGACCTTGCGACCGAGTCTCTCGGCGCCAGGAAGTAAGTGGCGCGCTTTCGACTTCGTTTTCTCCTCCAAGAGCTCGAGCTGCTCGGCCCGGTGATCACCCTCGGGCGCAGCTCCGACTGCCAGATCACCATCGACGACCCGCTGGTCTCGCGCGTGCACGCCGAGCTCATGGTGAGCGACACCGGCGTCAAGGTGCGCGACCTCGGCAGCCGCAACGGTGTGCGCATCAACGACGTCCTGATCCACGGCGAGGCGTCGCTGGCGGACAAGGACCGGCTGCGGCTCGGCTCGCAGGACCTGGTGTTCCTGGCCGTCTCCGAGGTCCCGGGGCGTGCCTCGGCGGCCACCGGGGCGCTGGCGTACTGCGCGGAGTGCGACCGCCCGTTCCCGGCTCCGGCCAAGGCGTGTCCACGCTGCGGCGCACGCAACAAGTCGTCGTTCGGGCCGGAGCTGGACACCGAGACCGGAGTCGAGCTGGTAGAGGGACCGAGCTGGACGTTCCGCCTGATCGCGGAGGTGCTGGAGCGTGCGCTGGCCGCCGGCCGCGCCCCCGAAGCTACACGCATGCTGGAGCGCGCCGCGCGCGACATCGACGCGCGCGTGCGCGCCGGTCGCAAGCTGGGCAGTGAGCAGCTGCGCGACGCATCCAGCTACGCGCTGCGGCTCGCGAAGCTCACGCACGACCCCGCCTGGGCGACCTGGGCGGTCGCGCTGCACACCAGCGAGCGGCGGCTGCCGGCCGCGGAGACGCTGTCGCTGATCGAGCAGCTCGACCCCGGCACGCTGCGCATCGTGAGCCCGTCCCTCGAGGCGCTGCTGCGAGACCCGCTCCTGATCCAGCAGAGCGGCGTGGTCGAAGACACACGCCGCATCGAGAACCTCGTCCGCCGCGTGGTCTGAAGTCGGCGACGATAACGCCAGCGTCGCGGGCTACAGCGAGCCAGCGCTGGGACGTTAAACGAAAAAAGCCCCCGCCGAAGCGAGGGCCCTTCAGGGAGCGGGTCGGCTCAGAGACCCTTGAGGCTCGCCACCTGACCGAGCTGCTGGGTGAGCTTGCCCTGGATCTCGACCGTCTGATCGGCGAGCGTCTTGGCCTCGATCAGGTCGCGCACGAAGTTGCTGAACTGGCTGGTGGCACCGCCGAGGATGTCGCCGCTGCGCGCCTTGTCGACCGAGATCACGAAGTCGCTGGTCTTGCTGCTCAGGTCCTGGCCCGCGAACAGCGACTTCTCGATCGCGCCCGTGCGGGTGTTGACCGAGACCTTGCCCTCGGCGCCCTTCGTGAACGTGACCAGACCACAGCCGTACTCCTTGTCCGCCTTGAACGGGATGCAGCCGTAGTCCTTGCCCTGCATGTCGCCAGCGGTGGTCGCCGACTTGATCAGGCTCTCGCGCGCGTTCGGCGACAGCGACTTGCCGGCGATGACCGCGATCTTCGCCCAGAGCAGGTTGGTGTTGTTGTAGTACTGGAACAGCAGGTCGACGGTGGCCGACTCCAGCGCCCGGTAGTGCTTCCTGCTGAACACGTCCGCGGGGAACGGCTTCTCCAGCTTGCGCAGGTCTTCGATCGCCTTGAAGTCGATATTGGCGCTGCTCTTGGCGACCTTGTCGATCAGGTTCTTCGCCTCTTCGACCTTGGGGGTCGCGGCGGAGACCGCCGCATAGACTTCCTTCGCGTCGGCGAGCACCACGTCGTACAGCTGGCGCTCGCGCCAGGTGCTGCCGACGAACCAGCCCACGAGCACACCCGCCAGCGCGGCGACGATCGCCGCGGTGGCGAACTTGCCCGCGCTCTTCTTGCCGATCTCGGCGTCATCGACGGCGGTCTTGTCGTCGATGACGAGCCGAACCTCGCGCGGCCCAGCGGCCGAAGGCGGCGCGGCGGCGAACGGATCGGACGGCATCGAGGGGCGCGCCTGCGGTGCAGGGTTGGGGGCGCCGCCGGGCGGAGCAAACGGACCCGACGGAGCCGCGAACGGGTCGGCCGGCGGCACGCTCGCGCCGCGACCCGGACCCGTCTGGGTGGGCATACGCCCGGTCTGCGAAGGCATGGAAGGACGACCCACGGGGGCCGGCGCGAAGGGCGCAGGCACGTCGCCGCGCGGGATGCCGGGGCCCTGTGAGCCTGGCATCGGCAGCGGAGCCGGGATGCCCGACACGGGACCGGGCATGCTCGGGGCGCCGCCAGGGCGGCCGAGTCGCGCCTTGAGGTCTTTGATGTCTCTCGCTTTTTTGGGCTGCTCTGACATGTCCTTCAGCTTCTCTCGGTGTCGTCGAGTGGGCCCGCGGGCCACACGAGCTTCAATCAAAGCGGGCACGCGCGTACGCGAGCCGTGCAAAGGCGAGGGCCAAGGCCCCGTGAAACGGCGCGAACGTATCCGCCGCTCCTTCGGTATGTCAAGCGCGGGTTCCGCTCCCGTCAGGGCTGGGGCGTTGCCCTGCTCCCTCGCGAGCGAAGGAGCCACGTGACATGTTGGTCGACATCTACGCACATGCTGCTGGTCGTCGACAACCACGATTCCTTCACTTGGAACCTTGTTCACGCTCTCGGCCAGTTCGCTCGCGATCTCCATGTCGTCCAGGGAGATTCCCTTGACCTCGCTGGCGTCCGATCGCTTGCTCCACGCGCAATCGTCCTATCCCCAGGCCCCGGACGGCCGGAGGCCGGAATCGGCATGACGCTGGTGCGGGCGCTGGCGATCCCGATGCTCGGTGTGTGTCTTGGGCACCAGATGATCTGCGCGGCGTTCGGTGCCCGGGTCGGCCACGCCCCGCGGCTCATGCACGGCCGGACCTCGGCGCTGGAGCACGATGGGCGAGGGCTGTATGCCGGCCTACCTGCGCGCTTCGAGGTCGCTCGCTACCACTCGCTGATCGTCGACGCGGCCACGCTGCCCGCCGAGCTGGAGCCGACCGCGTTCACGGCCGAGCGCGAGCTGATGGGCGTACGGCACCGGAGCCTGCCGATCGAGGGGCTGCAGTTCCACCCGGAGTCCTTCCTGACCGAGCACGGTCCGGCGATGCTGGAGCGCTTCGTCTCCGGCCTGCCGGCGCGCTAAAAGATGGCCGATGGTCGATCACCTGGCTCGGATCGTGGAACGCAAACACGGAGAGGTCGCGCGCCGGGTGCGTCGTGCGGAGACGTTCGTGCGCCTGGCCTCGGAGTCGCCGCTGCCGCGCGTCGGGGCGATCGAGGCACTGCGCAGGCCGGCTGGCGCGCCGCCGCGCGTGATCGCGGAGATCAAGCTGCGCAGCCCGAGCGCCGGCGAGATCCGCGCCCGGACCGTGGGCGAGCTGCCGGAGATCGCGCGCGGCTATGCGCGGGGCGGTGCGGCCGCGGTCAGCGTGCTGGCGGACGGCCCCGGCTTCGGCGGCTGCCCGCTCGACGTACGGCGTGTGGTGAAGGCGAGCGCCGCCCCGGTGCTGTTCAAGGAGTTCGTGATCGACTCGGTCCAGGTCGACTGCGCGCGCGCGCTCGGCGCCACGTACGTGCTGCTGCTGGTGCGCGTGCTGAACGATCGTGAGCTGGCCAAGCTGATCTACGAGGTCCGGGCCCGCGGCATGGAGCCGGTGGTCGAGGCCGCGGACGGCGAGGAGCTCACGCGCGCGCTCGCGAGCGAGGCGGCGATCGTGGGCGTCAATGCGCGCGACCTGCGCAGCTTCGACGTGGATCCCGGCAAGGCGGGCGCGCTGGTCGATCGTATCCCGGCGTCGCGCATCGCCGTGTTCATGTCCGGGGTGCGCAGCGCCGAAGACTTCCAGCGCGTGGCGCGTACACGCGCTGATGCCGTGCTGATCGGGGAGGGCTTGATGCGCTCTGCCGATCCGGGCGCGCGGCTCGCCGAATTGCTGCGCTGAGCTCTGCTATAGAACTCGAGTGCAGACCGTACTCGTCACCGGCGCGGCCGGTACCGTGGGCAACTACGTCGCTCGCTTGTGCGAGGCGGCGGGTTACGCCGTCGTCGTCAACGACACCAACGCGCGCGGCCTTCGCCAGCCCACGCGTGGGCGCGTCGAGGCCGGCGATCTGACCACGCGCGACGTGCGCGAGCGGGCGCTGGCCGGGGTCGATCACGTGATCCACACCGCCGCCTTGCTGGACGCATCGACGCACGCGGCGCGGCTCGGCAGCGTGAACACGGACCTGGTGGCGGATCTGTTCGAGCTGGCGGCGCAGAACGGCGTGAAGCGCTTCGTGCACATGTCGACCTGCATGCTGTACGCGACTGGTTCGCGCGGGCCGATCACCGAGGACACCAAGACGGCGCCACGCGGGCCGCACGGGCTGTCGAAGCTGGGCGCCGAGGCGTTCCTGCGCGGGCGCGGCCGCGGCGACGGGCCGGCCTGGACGATCCTGCGTGCGGCGCCGATCTACGGCCGGCGCGGGCGGCACTTCGCGGCCAGCCTGCTCGCGATCGGCCCGCTGCTGCGCATGATCACGCCGCTGTTGCCACGCTTCAGCGGCGGCTCGCGGCACAGCTTCGTGCACGCGGAGGACGTGGCGAGCGCGCTGTTGTTCGTGCTCAACGACCCGCGCTCCCACTACGGCATCTACAACGTGGCGGACGACGACCCGCTGCAGCTCGGCGACCGGCTGGCGCAGACGTACGAGGCCTACGGGCTGCGCGCGCTGAGCGTGGGCGGGATCCCGGAGCTGGTGACCACCCTCGCCGAGAAGACCGCCCGCACCCCCGGCACGCTACGCGCCTTCGACGCCAGCGTGCTCGCCCTGTGGCGCGCGGTCGTGATGCGCCACGGCCTCAAGCCCGCCCTGCGCCCGCGCATCGATCGCGAGGCGGTGACGCTGCTCGACGACGACCTGGTGATCGACACGTCGCGCATCAAGGCGCTGGGCTTCAAGCCACGTCACCCGAACTTCAGCGCCGGGTTTGCGGACGTGCTGCGCTGGTACCAAGCCGAAGGCTGGGTCCCCAGGTACTAAGACGCCTTGCTGACGCTCGTCGCGAGCGGCAGGCGGACCTCGAACTTCGCGCCTTGTCCCGGCGGGCTCACGACTCTCACCTCGCCGCCGTGGGCGCGCACGATCTGATCGACCAGCGCGAGCCCGAGGCCCACGCCGTGAGGGCGCTTCGAATAGAACATGTCGAACAGGTGGCCGCGCGCTTCTGCGGGTACGCCGGGGCCCTGGTCCTCGATGCTCCACAGCGCCGACTGCGCGTGCTCGCGCACCTCGATCACGATCGCGCTGCCCTCGGGCGCGTGCACCATCGCGTTGCTCAGCAGGTTCCAGATCACCTGGCGGATCTGATCGCCGTCGATCGCAGCCTGCACCTCGTGCGTCGGGCAGCTCACGCGTAGCTCCGTCTGCGCGCTCCGGTGATCGCGGCGCGCGACCTCCACCACGTCGCGTGTCAGCGCCACCAGGGCCGTCGTCGTAGGTTGTGGGGAGGGCGGCTTGCTGACCTGCAGCATCGTCGTCACCAGCCCGTTCAGGCGGTCTGCTTCTCGCAGCACGATACCGAGCAGGTGCCGATCCTCCGGATCGATGCCGCGCGACTCGCGCACCAGCTGCACCGAGCCCGAGATCGCCCCCAGCGGGTTCCGGATCTCGTGCGCCAGTGCCGCCGACAGCCGCCCCAGCGCAGCCAGCCGCTCGGCGCGCTGCGCCGCTTGCCGCAGCTCCACCAGCTCCGTCAGATCCTGGAACAAGAACAGCTCGCCGCTGCGCTCACCCTGCGCGTTCAGCAGCGGCGCGCGCGTGAAGCCGATCGGGAAGCGCGTGCCGTTGGGCCGGCGGCCCGTGCCCTCGAAGCGCGCCGAGCCCATCTGCTCGACCGCCTCCAGGAACAAGCTGTCCGCGTGCAGACCCACCAGCAGCTCCTCGGGCACGCGGAAGATCTCCAGCCCGGTCCGGTTGACGGTGCGAACGCGCGCGTCGATGTCCGTCGTCAGCAGCCCGCTCGACATCGAGCGAATGATGTCTTCGTTCAGCCGCGCCAGCTCCGCGGCCTGCGCGGTCGCCTCGCGCAGCTGCCCGCCGGTGTGGCGCAGCCGTCCGGCCAGGCTGGTGGCGAGGAACGCGACCAACAGCAGCCCGAGGATGTTCACCAACACCGTGAACGTCGCGTCCGCCGCGCCCATCACGTAGCGCTGCGCCGGCTGATCGATCGGGTGCTCCAGCCAGCCGTTGGTCAGCGAGAGCGCCAGCCCCACGTACAACACCAGCGCGGCCACCATCGTCAGCCGCGCCGCCGAGGGCCCCACCACGAGGGCCGCCAGCAGCACGTTCGCGCCGTACAGGAACGTGAAGCCGCTCGCTGCGCCGCCGGCGACGTAGACCAGCCCGCTGGTCAG
>DASUME010000132.1:0-2165 GCA_036277895.1 Polyangiales bacterium | reverse complement strand
CGTGCGACATGCAGTAATGCTCTGAGCATCCGTCGGAGACGAGAGCAGAAGATGCCGCTGACCATCGATCTGGAGTGGTTCCGAGACGACGAGCACGCCGCGCTGGACGATCTGCGTGTCGTCTGCGAGCGCGCGCGAGCGAGCATCGAAGGCGAAGCCTGCGGCGCGTTCCCGGGCGTGCGCGTGGGCTCGACGATGGAGCGCGTGTGGAGCGACGTGCTGCGCGCGCTGCACGGCGACGTCGACCCGCTGCGCTGGCGCTTGTCCGCGATCGGCGTGCACGCGGCGTACAGCGGCATCGAGCTGCGCGCGATCAACGAGGCCACGCAGGCCGTTCGCCGGCGCGTGGTGCAGCTGCTGATCGCCAGCTACGGCGAGCACGCGCAGCAGCTCGAGGCGGTGCTGAACGTGATGCAGCAGGTATTCGATCGCAGCCTGTGGACGATCACGCGCGAGTACCTGCTGCACCGCGAGGCGATGATGGAGGATCAGCGCCGCAACGAGCTCAAGGAGCGCCAGCGCTCGGAGACGATACGCCTGCGTAGCGTCGAGCTGGAGGCCGAGAACCGGCGGATCCGCGAGGTGAGCCGGCTCAAGAGCGAGTTCCTCGCCAACATGTCGCACGAGCTGCGCACGCCGCTGAACTCGATCATCGGCTTCGCTGACTTGCTGCACGACGGCGAGATCCCGGCCGAAGGACACGGCGAGCTGCTCTCGGACATCCTGTGCAGCGCGCGTCACCTGCTGAAGTTGATCAACGACGTGCTCGATCTCGCGAAGGTGGAGGCGGGCAAGCTGGAGTTCTGCGTCGAGGAAGTCGCGCTGGCGCCGCTCGTGCACGAGGTGAGCGATGCGCTGCGCACCGCCGCAAGCAAGGGCCAGGTCACGCTCGCATTCGAGGTCGCCAGCGAGCTCGACCCGGTCTGGGTCGATCCCGCGCGCCTGCGTCAGGTGCTCTACAACTACCTGTCCAACGCCCTCAAGTTCACGGCACCGGGCGGCACGGTCGTGATCCGCGGCTGGATCGATCAAGATCTGTGGCTCGAAGTGCAGGACGACGGAGTCGGCATCCCGTTGGAGTATCAGGATCGGTTGTTCACCGAGTTCGAGCAGGTGACGCCGGGTACACACGGCGGCACCGGCCTCGGCTTGGCGCTCACGCGACGCATCGTGGAGACCCAGGGAGGGCGCGTCGGCGTGCGCAGCCTACCCGGGCGCGGCAGCACGTTCTGGGCTCGCCTGCCCTGCGAGCGCCCGGCGCGCTCGAGCTCGTACTTCGAGCAGCTGAGGCCAAGTGGCTTGCACCCGAGGCCTGCCCTCGGCGAGTCGGACGTTGCAGGGACTCTGCAGAGGAGCGGTACATGAAGAAGCGCGTGTTGGTGGTCGACGACAACGACCTCAACCTCAAGTTGATGACGTACCTACTCGCGACCGAAGACTGCGAAGTGTTGACCGCGGTGGACGCGAAGCAAGCGCGCATCTCGCTCAAGGAGTCCAAGCCCGATCTGATGCTGCTCGATCTGCAGCTGCCGGACATGGATGGCCTGCAGCTCACGCGCCTGCTGCGCGAAGATCCGAGCACCTCCGGCCTGCGCATCGTGGCGGTCACCGCCTACGCGATGAAGGGCGACGAGGAGCGCGCGCGTGCCGCCGGAGTGGATGACTACGTGACCAAGCCGATCGCGAAGGACGAGTTCCGCAAGACCGTGTCGCGGTTCTTGGCCGGCTAGCTATACTCGCGCGCGTGCACGCCGACCCCCTCGCCACGCCGCTGATCGCGCTCGCTTGTATCCTGCTCGCCGCGAAGGTCGGCGGGGACCTGGCGACGCGTGTCGGCCAGGCGGCGGTGCTCGGCGAGCTGATGGCCGGCGTGCTGCTCGGCAACCTCGATCTGCTCGGCGTCGGCGCCGTGGAGTGGATGGGGCACGACTCCGTGATCGACATCTTCGCGCGGCTGGGCGTGATCCTGCTGCTGTTCGAGGTCGGCCTCGAGTCGACGGTCGCGCAGATGATGCGCACCGGCGTCACGGCCCTGCTGGTGGCGGTGCTCGGGGTGGTCACGCCGTTTGCGCTCGGCTGGGGCGTGGGCGCGCTGCTGGTGCCCGAGGCGGGTGTCTATGCGCACGTCTTTCTCGGCGCCACGCTGACTGCGACCAGCGTGGGCA
>DASUME010000131.1:0-5235 GCA_036277895.1 Polyangiales bacterium | reverse complement strand
GTCTCGATCTCCGCGGTCAGACCTTCACGCGTGGACGCATGATTCAGGGCGCGCAGCTCGGCTTCCGCGCCGGTGGTCGAGCAGCGAATCACGCGGCCGGACGCGCGCGCAGCGAGGTTCGCGCCAAACGCGGAGTCGGTGACGATCACGCTCGTCAGGGGCGCGTACTCGGTGAACAGCCGCGCCTTCTCGGCGCCGTAGGCCTCGAACGTACCGTGGTAGTCGAGGTGGTCGTGGCTGAGGTTGGTGAACGCCGCGACCGCGAAGTGCATGCCGGCCACACGGCGCTCGGTCAGCGCGACGCTGGAGACCTCCAACAGCAGGTGGGTCGCGCCCGCGGCGCTCGACTCGCTGGCGAAGCGCGCGATGCGGTCCGACTCGGCCGTGGTCAGCTCCGCGGGCTCCTCACCGCGCGGGCCGCGCATCGTGACGGTACCCATCAGCGCCGGCGACTTGCCTGCCGCCTGCAGGATGCTCTCGATCAAGTGCGTGACGGTGGTCTTGCCGTTGGTGCCGGTGACGCCGATCGTGGTCAGCGTGCGCGTGGGATCGCCGTACACGTACTGCGCGAACGTGCCGAGCCGCTGGCGCAGGTTGTCGATCACCAACACCGGCACGCTCGCCTCGAGCTCACGCTCGGCGAGCACCGCGACCGCACCACGCTGGATCGCCTGCGCGACGAACTTCGTGCCGTCGACGTTGCGGCCGCTCAGCGCGACGAACGCGTCGCCGGGCGAGACCCGACGCGAGTCGCTCGCCAGCCCCGTCACGGCCACATCCTCCGCGCGCGCGCGGCCCACCAGGCGCAGGGCGCCCGGCAAGCTCATCAACGCGCGAACGGAGGTAGGCGTCATCGTGCGATCCGGCTCGAGTGGGTGGAGGCCATGCTGACCAGGGACTCGCTCTCCGCGCGTACGCTCTTGCGCAGCGCGAGCTCGCTCGGCGCCGACGTACCCGGACGCTGCAGCACCGTGTGCACCGTGGAGCCGAGGTTCACGATCGAACCCGCCGCGGGCTTCTGCTCGACCACCGCGCCGGTGCCGGCCACCGTCACCGTCAGGCCCACGCGCGCCAGCGTGTTCAACGCCGCGCGTGCACCCTGCCCGCGCAGCTCCGGCACCCGAACCTGGCCCTCGCTCAGCTGCTGGCCGGGCTCGCGATGTTCGGACGCGCGCGCCGCCACCGCCTGCGACTCCGCCGCCGCGCGACGTTCGCTCGCGGCCTTGGCCATCTCGGCGAGCTTGTCCTGCGTGGTGTCCGGCGACACGCCCATGTGGCGCAAGGCCGCCGCCGTGATGCGCTTGAACACGGGGCCCGCGACCAGGCCGCCGTAGTGCTCGACCACCGGCTCGTCGATCACCACGCTGACCACGAGCTTGGGGCGCTGGGCGGGTGCGAAGCCGACGAAGGTCGCGGTCCAGCTGTCGTCCGCGTAGCCCCCGCGCGGATCCGCCTTCTGTGCGGTGCCGGTCTTGCCCGCGACGAGGTAACCCTCGAGCGCCGCCGCTTCCCCGGTGCCACCGGACGTGGTCACGCCGGTGAGCATGTCGGTCACGAGGTGCGCGGTACTCGCGGGCACCACCTGACGCTTCACGCTGGGCGTGAACTGCTCCACCACCTTGCCGGTGACGTCGCTGATGTTGGCGACGATCATCGGCTTGACGAGCTTGCCGCCGTTCGCCACCGCGCTCATCGCAGTCGCGAGCTGCAGGTTGGTGATGCTCATGCCCTGGCCGAACGCCGCGGTGGCCGCGTCGATCTCGTACCACTTCTTGTAGTTGCGGAGCACGCCCTCGGTCTCGGCGGGCAGCTCGACCTCGGTGCGGGCGCCGAAGCCGAACTTGCGCAGGTACTTGTACAGGCCCTCCTTGCCCATCGCGGCGCCGATCTTGGCGGTACCGATGTTCGAGGAGTGCGCGAGGATCTCGCCCGGCGTCATCACGCCGTAGCGGTGCGTGTCGTGGATCGTCGAGTCGCCCACGACGTAGGCGCCGTTCTCGCAGTTGATCTGCTGCGACGGGCTGATCGCTCCGGAGGCGAGCGCACCCGCGATCGTGAACGTCTTGATCACCGAGCCGGGCTCGAAGCGATCCTGCACCGCGCGGTTACGGCGGTTGCTCGCGTCACCGCTGCCGGGCGCGTTGGGGTTGAAGGTGGGGTAGTTCGCGAGCGCGAGGATCTCGCCGGTCGCGGGGTCCATCACCACCACGTGGCCGGCGCGCGCCTCGGCCGCGCGCACGCCCAGCTCCAGCTCTCGCTCGGCGATCACCTGGATCTCGCGGTCGATCGTGAGCGTCAGGTTCTGGCCCTGGGCGCTCTGGCCATCGAGCGCTTCCTCCGCGAACACCACGCCACCGCGCGCGTCGAACTCGGCCTTCACCTTGTCCGTCGCGCCGCGCAGGCGCGTCTCGTAGGCGCGCTCCAGGCCCTCCACACCGTGGCCCTGATCGTCGATAAAGCCGAGGATGTGCGCCGCGGTACCGAGGTTCGGGTAGAAGCGGCGCGACTCCTTGCGCACGCCGATGCCCTTGCCGAGCAGGCCGGTCTCGGCGAGCGCCGCGGACTCCGCGGGCGTGATGCGGCGCTTGATCCACACGAAGCGGCGCTTGCCGCCCATGCGCTCCAGCAGCGACGCGGTGTCGCCGCCGAGCACCTTGACGAGCGTGCGCGCGGTGTCGGTCAGGTCGATCTCGTTGGTGCGCAGCGCGAGCGGGTCGACGAACACGCTGTCCAGGTCGACGCTGACGGCGAGCGCGGCCCCACGGCGGTCGTAGATGTTGCCGCGCTTGGCCTCGAGCTCGATCTCCTGCTTGTAGTCGCGCTGGTGGTTCTCGGGGTGCGCGACCTGGATCTCGTAGGCGCGCTGCACGACCTTGAACGCGCCCCAGCCGAGCAGCGCGGCCAGCACGTACACACGCAGGCGGCGCGCGGCCACGCGGCGCTTCTTTTCTTTACGCGCGAGCTGCTCCGCCGTCGGCTCCGTGGTCTTGGTCTTCATCGCGCCCTCCTGCCACCCAGCGTGCGGCCCGTGCCTGCACCATCGATCGTGATCACACGTCCCACGTCCGGCGCGCCCATGCCCAACGAGCGCGAGGCGATCGTGCCCACACGCTGACGTTCGCGCAGGCTCTGCACCTCGAGCGACACCAGGCGATGCGTGGCCGCCAGACGTTCGTGCTCGCCGCGCGCGCGCGCGACCTCGTAGCCGATGCGGATCGTCTCGAAGCGCAGCGCCAGGTACGAGACGTAGAAGATGCCGGTGGTCAGCACCGCCACCAGCCACAACGTCAACCTGCGCATCCCGAACAGCTTCTTCATGACGCCTCCACCACGACGCGCTCGGCGGCGCGCAGCTTCGCACTACGAGCGCGGGGGTTCTCCGCCTGCTCCACTTCGCCCGCGATCAGCGGCTTCTTGGTGAGCGGCCTCAGGCGACTGTCGTCGCGGAACGCCTGCTTCACGAGCCGGTCTTCGCCCGAGTGGAACGAGATGATCGCGGCGCGTCCGCCCTCGCGCAGGAGGTCGGGCAGCTCGCTCAACAGCTGCGTCAGCTGCGGCAGCTCCTCGTTGACCGCCATGCGCAAGGCCTGGAAGGTGCGCGTGGCCGGGTCGACGCCGGAGCGCTTGGGGCCGGTCACGCGGATCACCGCGCGGCGCAGGTCCTCGGTGGTCTGCAGCTCACCGAGCTCGAACGCGGCCTTGATCGAGCGCGCGATCGGGCGCGACTTGCGCTCGTCGCCATACTCGTAGATCACGTTCGCGAGCTCCTCGGCGCTCAGGCGCTCGAGCAGGCCGGACAGCGGCTCGTCGTTGCTGCGGTCCATGCGCATGTCGAGCGGACCCGAGCGCGCGAACGAGAAGCCGCGCTCGTCGACGTCGAGCTGCGGCGAGCTCACGCCGAGGTCCGCGATCAGGCCGTCGACCTTGGTGACGCCCTGCTCCTCCAGGAGGGCGCGCACGTTGGCGAACGTGCCGTGAAGCACGATCGCGCGCGCGCCGAACTGCGCGAGCCGCTCCTTAGCGGCCTCGAGCGCCGTCGGGTCGCGGTCGATGCCGTACAGCACTCCGTCCGGCGCGCTCGCCTCCAGGATCGCGAAGGCGTGGCCGGCACCGCCGAGCGTGGCGTCGACGTAGACGCCGCCCGCGCGCGGAGCGACGGCGTCTACCGTCTCGCGCAGCAGCACGGTGGCGTGATGGAAGGTGCTCACAGGCCGAGCCCCGCAAGCGCCTTTGCCATCTCTTCCATCGAGGCCGCGTCGTCCAGGACCTCCTGGTTCTTGGCCTTGAATGCGGACGCATCCCAGAGCTCGATGCTCTTGCCCAGGCCGGCCCAGAGCACCTCGCGCGTGAGCCCGGCGTGCTTGCGCAGGTCCGCGGTGAGCTGGACGCGGCCGAGCTTGTCGAGCTCGCACTCGGTCGCACCGGACACGTAGATGCGCTTCAGACGCGCTACGTTCTTGTCGAAGCTGGGGAGCCGCGAGAGCCGCTCCTCGAACGCCTCCCACTCACGCAAGGAGTAGGCAACCAGGCAAGGTTCGAGTGCTGTCGTGATCACGAGTCGACTCTCCCCTTGGCCCGCGAGCACTTCACGGAAGCGAGCGGGGAGCGACGTGCGCCCCTTCTCGTCGACCGTGTGCTCGAAACGCCCTCTGAACACCGCGCCGCCATCCCGCCTAGACTGATCCCGTGTGATCCACCGGGCCGCCTCAGCGATCCGAAACTTACCACTTCTTTCCACCTAACAAGACGATTGTTGGGTGGTCAACTAATGGTCGTGCGTAAGTGTTTGAGAATCGGCTGGAAACACCTCGGGTGATCAACGCCCACATGGGCTGACCTGCGCCCTCCAAAACACCCCCTTTCGGGGCGAAAAACTGCGCAGATGGTGAGTACTCGGCAGCACGAAGTGAACGATCTCGGGGCGGCATCCCGATCGCGCGCTGCGAGGTGGGAAGACGATCGCGGCGGCACTGCTCACGGTCCCTCGCGATCCGCTCAAGGTGCGTAGCGAACACCTTTGGTAGGTGCTGTGCGGCGCCGTGCTGGTGATCTGCGGGTACGGAATTCGCTCCGTATTGCGACGCCTTCCACGCTGACGGTAGGCTCGCTGCAGGGGGTTCCTTGCAGCTCGACTTCGCGGCGCGTGAGCTGACGATCAAGCTCGTCTACTACGGTCCCGCACTGAGCGGAAAGACCACCAACCTGCGTGCGCTGCACGAGCTGGCCACCAAGGAG
>DASUME010000130.1:0-3791 GCA_036277895.1 Polyangiales bacterium | reverse complement strand
ACAGGCGCTTGCCGTACTCGGCCTTGAAGCGCTGGTTGACGAGGAACGGAAAGAAGAACGAGCTGCCCTGGCGCTGGACCAACTTCCACAGCCGCAGCTCGCCGTAGCGCTCGACCAGGAACGAGATGAAGTGGCTGCCGTACTGGTAGTCGTGGCCCCAGTGCAGGCGCCGGTTGAGCGCGCTGAAGTCGCCGCCGTCGAGGCGCTTCTTCACCACCGCCGCGTGGAACATGCCGTCCCAGGCGGGCCAGGTGAGGCGGCCCGTGCCGGGCTGCAGGCGGTTTTCGTAGAAGGTGGCGAGGCCCTCCCAGAACCAGGAGTCGAGGCCGTACTGCGGCGTGATGAAGTAGCCGAAGGTCTTGTCGAGCCCGCTCAGGGTGCGGAACGTCTGCTGCGCCTGCACGTAGTGCGTGAGCTCGTGGCACGCGATGTAGCCGGGGTCCGGCACCAGCCCCGTCTCGGTGACGATGTCGAGCGACCAGTATGTGGGCACCACGCTGAAGAAGTCGCCGTTCCGCGGCGGGTTCACGAACGCGTTGTTGAACGGCAGGTTCGGGAAGATCAGCTCGACGCGCCGCTGCGAGATGCCGGTGTTCGCGGTGGTGCGCGCGCGCAGCTCGTGCAGACAGCCTTCCGCGCGCTCGGACAGTGCGCGCGCCTGCGCTTCGTACGCGACCGGATAGTAGAGGTCGACGTTGGCGCTGCGCAGCACGCGCATTTCATCGCGGTTGACCGCGCGCGAGACGTCGGTAGGCAAGCGCGGAACGACGGTGCAGCCTGCGAGGAGAAGGAACGCGATCGTGAGGCACCTGAGCACGCGGGAGCGTAATCGCGCCCCCCCGCAGAGCAACGACGATCACCCGCGCTCTACCCCTGCCCCTGCCCCTGCCCTTGCCCGATCTCCGCGTGCGGCGCCGAGCACTCAGAGCGGGCACGGGCAGGGGCAGGGGCAGGGGCACTAGAGCTTGCGGCGGAGCTCTTGGATGTCGGGGTGCTCGGGGTCGTAGCGCTCGGCTTCGTCGATCGCCTTCGCTGCGCTCGGCTTGTCGCCAGCTTCGAGCGCGCGTTGGGCGCGCTCCATGGCATCCTTGGCGCGCTCCTCGCGCTCGAAGGTGCTCAGCGTGGGCTCGGGGGCCCCCGTATCGTCTGCGGCGTCGCTCGCGTCCGAGGCGTCCCCTGCGTCGTCGTCGAGACCGGCGTCTTCCTCGAGGATGATCTGCTCGGCCACCGGCGACGGCTCCACGCTGGCCTCGATCACGATCGGCGCCAGCAGGATGCCTGCGTCGCGCTCGAGGTCGTCGCCGTGCGACGGTGCGCTCGGCGCCAGCTGCACCACCGCGATGAAGCCCACCGCGAGCGCGGCCGCGAACGGCCACAGCTTCAGGCGCTCTGGGGCGGGCGGCGCCGAGGTGCGGCGGATCGGGCGTGCGCTCGAGATCAGCGCCGGGATGGTCGCGTCTTCGGCGTGCGAGAGCGCGCCCGCCTGCGCGTAGGCCTGGCGCAGCGCCGCCACCAGCGACGACAGGTGGTCGAAGCGTGCCTCCGGCTTCTTGCTCAGCCCGCGCAGGATCACCGCGTCGACGGCTTCGGGGTAGTGCGCCCCCGCGACCGCCGCCGCGCTGGGCGCGAGCGGCTCGTCGTGGATCACGTGGTGCGCCACCGCCACCGCGTCCTGGCCCGGGAACGCGCGTGTGCCGGCCACCGCCTCGTACAGCACGGCCGCGAACGCGAACTGATCGCTGAGCGGCCCGGCCATGCCTCCGCGCAGCGTCTCGGGCGCGCCGTAGCAGGGTGTGCCGAGGAACTGCCCCTCGCCCGTGAGCGCTGCATCCGGCATGCGCGCGACGCCGAAGTCCGCCAGCTTGATCGCGCCGTCGCGCCCCACCAGCAGGTTCTCGGGCTTGATGTCGCGGTGGATGATGCCTTCCTGGTGCGCGGCGTCGAGCGCGTCGCCCACCTGCTCGGCCAGCGTGATCACCTGCTCGGGCAACAGCGGGCCCTTGCTGCGCAGGATGTCCTTCAGGTTCGAGCCCTCGACGTACTCGAAGACCACGAACGGACCGTGCTGCGGGTCGGTGCCCACGTCGTAGACCGCCACGATCCCGCGGTGGCGCAGGCGCGCGACGGCTCGCGCCTCGTTGCGAAAGCGCGAGAGAAAGGCCTCGCGCTCGGAGCCCGGCGGCATGCGCACGGTCTTGATCGCGACGTCGCGCTCGAGCTCGGTGTCGCGCGCGAGGTACACGCTTCCCATCGCGCCGCTGCCCAACAGGCGCGCTACGGGATAGCGCCCGATCTTGTCGGGCGGCTTGGCCGGTGGCTCGGAGCTCATCGCGCGCGGCGATTATAGGCGATGCAGCTTGACGGTGTTGGTATTCGACGAGGGAGGCCATCCGACGACCAGCGCGAACGCGTCGCCCTTCTGACACACCCGCTCGCGCTCCAGCACGGTGGTGGCGATGCCCAGCGTATCCTCGAGCTCCTCGGCCGGCAGCCCGAGCCTAGGGGTCACACCCCATGCCAGCGCGAGCCGGTTGGCGGCCGCCACCTGCGGCGTCACCGCGATGATCGGGCACGCGGGACGGTACTCGGAGAGCAGATCCGCGGTGCGCCCGTCACGGGTCAGGATCACGATCGCCTTGAGCGGCAGCGTGAAGCTGAGCAGGGCAGCCGCCCGCGCGGCCGCGCTGGAGAAGTCCCAGTCCTCGGCGCTGAGCTTGGGCGAGGTGATGCCGGCCATCGGGTCGGTCAGGCGCGCATCCTCCACGTCACGCACGATCGCATCCATCATGCGCACCGACTCGACAGGGTAGGCGCCGGACGCCGTCTCGCCGCTGAGCATCACCGCGTCCGTGCCGTCGAGCACCGCGTTCGCGACATCGGCCGCCTCGGCTCGCGTGGGGCGCGGGTTGCGCATCATCGAGTCGAGCATCTGGGTGGCGGTGATCACCAGCTTGCCGCGCTTGTTCACCTCGCGGATGATCTTCTTCTGCACCACCGGCACGCGCTCGCTGCCGAGCTCCACGCCCAGGTCGCCGCGTGCGACCATCGCGCCCTCCGCGGCGTCGAGGATCTCGTCCAGGTTGGTGATCGCCTGGGGCATCTCGATCTTGGCGATCACCGGGATGCCGTTGGCGAGCTGCTGGCACTCGCGCACGTCTTCCGGGTTGCGCACGAACGAGAGCGCCAGGTAGTCGACCTTGAGCGTGTGAACGGCGAAAGCGGCGTCGATCTTGTCCTTCTCGGTGAGCGCAGGCGCGCTGAGCGCCGAGCCGGGCATGTTCAGGCCCTTGTTGTTGGACAGGGTGCCGCCGACCTCCACCACCGTGTGCACGTCCTCGCCGTCCACGCGCTCGACGCGCAGCTGGAGCAGGCCGTCATCGAGCAAGATCGGCTCGCCTGACCGGACGTCACGGGGGAGCTGCTTGTACGTCACCGAGACGATGTTCTCGTCGCCGGGTACGTCGCGCGTGGTGAGCACGAACGGACGACCGTTGACGAGCTCGATCGGACCGCCCGGGAAGCGCCCGACGCGCATCTTGGGGCCGGACAGGTCAGCCAGGATCGCCAGTGGCCGCCCCGCGCGCGCCGCGACCTCGCGCAGAGCCCGGGCGACCTGTGCGTGGTCCTTGTGATCGCCGTGACTGAAGTTGAGCCGGGCGCAGTCCATGCCCGCCTCGACCAGCGCTCGAATCTTGTCGACGGTGTTGGTTGCGGGCCCGAGCGTACAAACGATTTTCGTACGTCGCATTGCTCCTCGTAGTGTGCACCGAGGTGCGAGGCGCGGGCCAATC
>DASUME010000129.1:0-3205 GCA_036277895.1 Polyangiales bacterium | reverse complement strand
GACCCGCGCCGCCAGGAACAGCTCCGAGCGACCGTCCTCCAGCTCGTGGATCGACTGCACCACGCCGAACCAGGCCACCTCCACGGTCTTGAAGTCATAGGGCGCCTTGCGCACGTCTTCGAGCGGCAGCTCCTGCGCCTTCTCCAGGTGCGGTCGTTCGGTGATCAGCGGCTCGTAGGTGCGCGAGAAGCCGTACTGCCCGCCGCCGCAGGCGGACACCCACAGCACGAACCCAGCCACAGCCTCAATGCGCACGCTGGCTCCCGGTTACAGGGGTGATCGACACGACCCGACTCATACCATACAGTGCCCGCGTCCTTCCTGATTCCGAGGTTTTCATGCCGCAATCTGAGAGCTCGCGCGGCGCACTCGCCCGCTCGACTGTGCGTCCGGGCGTCGCGTTCGATGAACCCCTGATCTTCGAGCGGGGCAGCCAGGGACGGAGCGGCGCGAGCCTTCCGGACAGCGACGTGCCCGAGGTCGACCTGAAGGCGCTCCTCGGCGCCAGCTTCCGCGATGAGCCCACGCCCCTGCCCGCCGTCAGCGAGCCCGAGGCCTTCCGGCACTTCGTCCGGCTCAGCCAGCAGAACTTCGCGATCGACCTGGGCATGTACCCGCTGGGCTCGTGCACGATGAAGTACAACCCCAAGGTCAACGAGTGGGCCGCGCGCCTGCCGGGCTTTGCGCGGCTGCACCCGTACGCGCCCGAGTCCGACATCCAGGGTGCGCTGGAGCTGATGTTCCGGCTGGAGAAGGGCCTGGCCGAGGTGTGCGGCATGGACCGCGTCTCGCTGCAGCCCGCCGCCGGTGCGCAGGGCGAGCTGGCCGGCCTGATGATGATCCGCGCCTACCACCGCGCGCAGGGCCGCAACCCGCGCAAGGTGCTGATCCCGGACACCGCACATGGCACCAACCCGGCGTCCTGTGCGCTCAACGGCTTCACCACCGTGACCTTCCCCGCCGGTGACGACGGCATCGTCTCGGCCGAGGCCTTCGCGCCCTACGTCGATGACGACGTCGCCGCGGTGATGATCACCAACCCGAACACGGTCGGCCTGTTCGAGAGCGAGCTGCCGAAGATCGCCAAGCTCGTGCACGACAAGGGCGGCCTGGTCTACGGCGACGGCGCCAACCTGAACGCGCTGATGGGCCGCGCGCGCCCCGGCGACCTCGGCATCGACGTGATGCAGTTCAACCTGCACAAGACGTTCACCACGCCACACGGCGGCGGTGGCCCTGGCTGCGGACCGGTCGCGTACAAGGCGGCGCTGGCTCCGTTCGCGCCCGCGCCCACCGTCGAGCAGAAGAAGGACGGCACGTACTTCCTCGACTACGACCGCCCCAAGAGCGTCGGCCGCCTGCGCTCGTTCTACGGTAACTTCGGCATGATGGTGCGCGCGTACACGTACCTGCGCGAGATGGGCGCCGAGGGCCTCAAGGGCGCCACCGACCTCGCCGTGCTCAACGCCAACTACCTGCGCGTGACGCTCGGCGAAGAGTGGCACGTCGCGTACGACCGCTCGTGCATGCACGAGGTCGTGATCTCGGACAAGAACCTCAAGAACACCGGCGTCACCACGCTCGACATCGCCAAGCGCCTGCTCGACCACGGCTTCCACCCGCCCACGGTGTACTTCCCGCTGGTGGTGAAGGGCGCGATGTTGATCGAGCCCACCGAGACCGAGTCCAAGCAGACGCTCGATGAGTTCGTGTCCGCGATGAGCGCGATCAAGGCCGAGGCCGAGTCGGATCCGGAGACGGTCAAGACCGCGCCGCACCTGACGCGCCTGCGCCGCCTCGACGAGACCCGCGCCGCACGCAGGCCCGTGCTGCGCTGGACGCCCAACGCGAGCTAACCGAACGACCTGGAGAGCGTCTCGACGCCCGCGCGCTTGAGCTCCGGCACCATCAGCTGGGGGAACAGAAAGCGCTGCACCGGGAACGTCTGCGCGACCCGCTCCAGGTTCTCGCTCTGCACCTGCTCGCGCAGCGTGCGCCGGCGGCCCGCCTTGATCAGGTTGAAGATCATGTCGTCGGGCGGCGTGTCGCGCGCGAGCTGCTCGACCAGCGCCGCGTCTTCCGTGCTGAACAGCCGCTCCATCAGGCCGTTCACGGCGATCGCGGCGATCGGCAGCTTGAGCTCGTTCGTGAGCGCGCCGTAGAGCTCCACGCTCTCACTGACGGGCATGTCCTCGGGCAGCGTCACCACCACCACGCCCGAGCGCACCGGGTCGGTGAACAGATCCCAGGCGCGCTCGGCCTCGCGGCGCAGCAGCCCGGGCGGCGCGACGTCGAGCAACACGCGCGGCACGCGCAGCATCTCCAGCCCGTGACCGGTGGCGGGCGAGTCGAGGATCACCATGTCGTAGCGGTGCTGGCCGTTGGGCAGCGTCTCCTGCACGTGGAACTGCGCCTTGCCGAGCATCGACCAGGCCTCGATGCCGGGCGTGCCGCGCAGGAAGGCGGAGACCAGCCGGTTCTCGAAGATGGCGCGGTACAGCGCGCGCACCTTGAGCACCATCATGCCGTACTCCTCCAGCGCCACCTTCGGGATCATGTTCACGGCGTCGATGTTCGGCAGGACCTGCTGGTTGTAGGGGCCGATCGGCGGCACCTCCAGCAGCTGGCTGACGCGCTCCTTCGCGTTGCACATCGCGATCAACACGCGCTTGCCGCGCCGCGCAGCCGCCAGCGCCAGGGCCGCGCTCACGGTGGTCTTGCCGACCCCGCCCTTGCCAACCACGGTCACGAAGCGGAGGTTGAACAGATCCGACATCAGCAGAGCGGTCTAGCCTCGCCGGCTGGCGACGTCGAGCACGGGCGGTCCCGGAAAATGGACCCACCAGCCCGCTCAGTTGCCGAAGCTACAGACCAGCGCCGGGCGCTGCCGATCCAGCTCCACCTCGACGAACATCGGCCGCGGATGCGCCGAGTCGAGCAGGCTGAACGCCATGCCCTCGAGCTCGCTCGCCAGCGCCGGCGACGTGCGGTACGCCGCCTCCAGGGGGCCCTCGATCAGCAGGTGGACCTCCCCCTCGCGCACGGTCTGGAGACGCACCCGGCCCGCGTTGCGCAACGCCGCGCGCCACACGTGCACCACGCCGCGCAGCATCGACTCCGGGTTGGTGCCGAACGAGCGCGCCCAGCTGCGCAGGAGGGGCGCGTAGAAGTTGCTGCCCTCCGGGTCCGCGATGCGCTTGCGGAC
>DASUME010000128.1:0-4173 GCA_036277895.1 Polyangiales bacterium | reverse complement strand
GGCGTACTGCCCGTGGTCGAGCCCTTGCTTGCAGGTCTCGAGCAGCGCACCGAGCCGCGCCTGGTCCGGCAGCTCTTCCGTCGAGGGCGCGAGCGCCGTGGTGGTGACGGGCTCGGGCGGCGCAGGCGGCGTGTCTTCTCGCATCGCCGCGCCCGCCTGGTTGCTCCCGTCCTGACAGAACGCGAGCACCCCGCCGGCGAGTGCCGCGGCACCGACCAGCGCCCACACCGTCTGCTTACCGGGCCGCGCCTTGGGCACGCTCAGCAGCGCCGCTTGTTCCTCGGCCGGATCGTAGGTGTAGCTCTCGCCCTGCCCCACGAACCGAAAGCGCACCTGCCCGAGCTCGACCAGATCGCTCGAGCGCAGCGTGCTGCGCTTCACGCTGGCGCCGTTCACGCGCACGCCGTTGGCGCTGCGTAGGTCTTCGATCTCGAAGCCGCCCGCCTTCTGCGTGACCCGCGCGTGCTCGCGGGAGATCGAGCGGTGGCTGATGCACAGGTCCAGCTCCTCGAGCCGGCCGATGCTGACCGCCGACTTGGTCATCGAGAACTCGGCCCCGGGCGCGGGCGCCGAGATCATCACCAGCCGCGCGGGCGGTGGCGCACCGAAGCCCTGCGCGCTCGCCGCACGCCCGTTGGCGCGCGTGGCCGCGGTGCCGGTGCTCGCCTCGGCGCGCAGCGCGATCACGTAGTCACCCACGCCCACGCGGTCGCCGTCCTTCAGCTCCGAGGTCTTCTCGATGCGGACGCCGTTGACGGAGATGCCGTTGTACGAGTCGAGGTCCTCGATGCGGTAACCGCTCGCGTCACGCACGAATCGCGCGTGCTGACGGGACACGTTGCGCTCCGTCAAGCGAATCGTGTTCCCATCTTGCCTGCCGACCGTGATCAGGTCGCGGACGAGGGGAACGATGATGGTCTTCCCTTCGTCGTCAGAGATGACGAGCTTGTACATCGGTCGAAGCGATCCGACTCTCCCCCCGCGAAGAGGGGCCTGAACAGTAACAATGATGGTACAGAACGAGGTAAGGGTGTCAACGTTCAGCGACGTCGCGCAGGTCGACCTCCCGTCGCATACGTAGCCCACATGAAGAGCTCACCGTTGCCAGTTTTGAATCGAACCCGCTGGTGCGTGCTGTGGATCGCGCTGATCGGCTGCGGCCCGCCGGCCTGGCGTGGCGGAATCCACGCATACTTGGCGTGGTCTCCGTCCGGTGTGCGCGTGGTGGAGGTCCCGCCGGACAGCCCCGCCGGAAAGGGCGGCCTGCTCGCCGAGGACCGCGTCCTGACGATCGACGGCCGCCCCACCGAGGGCATGACCAGCGAACAAGTGCAGGATCGCCTGTCGGGCGAGGTCGGCAGCACGGTGGTGCTCGAAGTGCTACGGGGCGACAAGGAGCTCGAGCTGTACGTCACGCGAGAGCCGTACGCGAAGCCCAGCGATCGATCGCCTGCCGCCCAGCGCGGATACTGATCCCAACCCGAGGTTCGAACTTGAGCACTCCCAAACACCACGTGGGTGTCATCGGTGGCAGCGGCCTGTACGCGATGAGCGCGCTGACCGACGTGCATGAAGAAACGGTGAGCACACCCTTCGGCGATCCGTCCGACGCGATCATCGTCGGCTCGCTCGGCGACACCCGCTTCTACTTCTTGCCCCGCCACGGTCGCGGTCACCGCATCCCTCCCCATCGCATCAACTACCGCGCCAACATCTTCGCACTCAAGTTGCTCGGCGCCCGTCAGCTGATCAGCGTGTCGGCGGTCGGCTCGTTGCGCGAGGACGTCCACCCGGGCGAGGTCTTGATGGTGGATCAGTACATCGATCGCACGCGCTCGCGCACGGGAAGTTTTTTCGACGACGTCGGTTTGGTGGCGCACGTGGGCCTGGCGGATCCCACCGACCCGTCCCTGTCGGCGGTCGTGGCCGACGCCTTGCGCGCTGGCGGGGCGACCGTGCACGCGTCCGGAACGTACCTGTGCATGGAGGGCCCCCAATTTTCCACGCGCGCGGAGTCGCACTTGTATCGTAGCTGGGGCGCGGCCGTGATCGGCATGACGGGCATGCCCGAAGCGAAGCTCGCGCGCGAGGCAGAGCTGCCCTATGCGAGCATGGCCCTGGTGACGGACTACGACTGCTGGCACACCGGACACGCGGCCGTAACCGTGGACGAGGTGATCAAGGTGATGAGCCGCAACGTGTCCACGGCGCGCGCCGCGCTGGCCGCAGTAAGAGACTGGCCAGCGCCCGAGGCGAGCCCCGCCACGTCTGCGCTCGCGAGTGCGCTGATCACGGATCCCAGCCACGTCCGCCGCGATGTGCGCGAGCGGCTGGCGCTCCTGATCGGCAAGTATCTTCCGGTCCAGGCGCCGTGAGAGCAAGCGCGCTGCTCGCACTCCTCGCACTCGCATCGGCCTGCGGAGACGACGGTGAGGAGCGCGTCGCGATCCCGTGCAGCATCGCCGAGGAGAGCTGTCGGCGCGCCATCTTCGGGCTCACCGCGCGCCTGCGCAACCAACGCAGCGCACGTATGCCGCCGAGCCGCATCATCACGCGCGAGCAGTACGCACAGGAGGCGCGGCAAGAGATCGCGATGCAGATGAGCCGCCCGATCGACCTGCAGTACGAGGCGTCACTTCGGCTGCTGAACTTTTTGCCCGCGGGGACAACCGGTAGCGAGGCGATCGTCGAGTCCAACATCGCCGGCGTCGCCGCGTACTACGCCCACGATACCAAGGCGGTCACCATCGTGGCAGATGCGGCCGAAGACGAAGGTGAAGGCTCGCTGACGCTCTCACACGAATACACGCACGCGCTGCAGGACGAGCGCGAGGGCCTGCAGGAGCTCGCGTCGCGCGCCTTCAGCACCGACCAGATCATGGCCGAGCTGACGCTGGTCGAGGGCGAGGCGACGATCCTCTCGGACGCCGTGATGGCCGAGGCGCGGGGGCTCGACTACGACTATGCGGGCTTGGTCTCGCCCGCCCTCGACCGGCTGTTGAGCTCGTTCTTGATGGATGTGGCGGAGAGCCCGGCGCCGTTCACCGAGGCGCAGCTCGGGTTGCCCTACCCCATCGGCGGCCGGCCGCTCGCGATCGCGTACAGCCAGCGCGGCTACGCCGGCGTCGCGCCGTACTTCCAGGCCTGGCCCGACACGCTGGCCGAGTGGATCGATCCCGCGCGCGCGAACCTGCCCGTGGCGCAGCGCTGCCTGTATCCGGATCCGCCGGCCGCGTACCAGCGCATCGTGCTCGACAGCTACGGCGCGACCGGCTTGATCGCGCTCGAGGTCGTGCTCGGCGCCGATGGGCCCACCGCCTACGATCGCGCGCGCGCCTGGACCGCGGACTCGATGGCCGTGTTCGCGCCGCTCGATCAGAGCATTCAAGCCGCGATCGCCTGGCGCATCACGCTCGGCAGCGCGGTCGCCGCGCAGGCGCTGCTGGCGCGCCTCCAGGCCACGCCGCTCGGCCTGCTGGCGGTGCTGCAGAACAACGACGTCGTGATCACCGCCGCGAGCGCGCCCGGCGTGCTGCAGGGCTGGACGGTGCGCGACGACTGCAGCACGAGCAAAGCGCTGGAGGCTCCGCAGGCGCTCTGGAAGCACCCACCGAAGTACCTGCTGTCGCTCGCGCGAGCGAGGGGTGCCGAGGGCGGGATTCGAACCCGCACGCCGTGAGGCAAGCGATTTTAAGTCGCCCGCGTTTGCCATTTCGCCACCCCGGCTGAGGTCCGGCGAGCCGGGTTATACACCGCTCGGCGCGCCGTTCTCTGGATCAGTGCACGATCTCGAGCTTGCGCGGCATCGCAGGGCCCGCGCGCTCCTTGTCGATCTCCTTGATCCGGTTCTTGTTGTCCACGAACACGACCTTGGGCTCGTGCTTGCGCGCTTCCTCGACGTCCATCTCGCCGAAGGTCGCGATGATGCACATGTCGCCGGGCTTGTTGAGGTGCGCGGCGGCACCGTTGATACAGATCACGCCGGAGCCGCGCGGACCGCGCAGGGCGTAGGTCTGGAGGCGCGTGCCCTGGGTGACGTTCCAGATGTGCACGGCCTCGTTCTCGAAGATGTCTGCCGCTTCCATCAAGTCGACGTCGATGGTCACGCTTCCTTCGTACTCGAGGTCCGCGTGGGTGACGGTGGCGCGGTGGATCTTGGACAGGAACATCTGC
>DASUME010000127.1:0-9223 GCA_036277895.1 Polyangiales bacterium | reverse complement strand
ACGACCTGGCCGCGATGTCGACCACCGTGCGCTCCAAGCCGACCAAGGGCGCGGGCGACAAGGACGCGTACTTCATCGGCGTGCGCACCGGGCTCGGCGTCGGCAACCTGCGCTGGGACAACGCGATGGTCGCGCTGCAGGACTTCGCGCGCATCGGCACGGTGGTGAACCCGCAGCAGGGCGCGACCGAGCAGATCCCGTCGTCCTCGGAGACCAAGTCCAAGGTCAAGAAGCTGCACCCGAAGCTGAACGCGGAGGACCTCGACGTCATCTCGCTGCTGTGGGAGGCCTACCCGTCGCTGGCGCCCGAGATCTCGAAGCTCGGCTCGATCGAGGACTCGCGCACGGTGTGGAGTGGCAAGGGCTACCAGCAGGTCAACGTGCTGCTGCGCGGCCTGCCGGAGCGCTTCGAGGCGGGCTACCCGGCGCTGGCGTCGTACCTCGACCGCATGGACGACATCGCGCTGCTCGACATCAAGTGGCAGGACAAGAAGGGCCGCGACCTGACGTCGATCAAGATCGACTCCGAGAAGCTGACCTTCCAGTTCAGCTGCTACGTCAAGGACGGCTTCCTCCTCCCGTACAAGGGCGTAAAGGTCTACGAGAACGAGCCCGTCGATCCGATGGCCGACACCATCACCAGCACCAAGATCGTCGCCCAGGCGCGGCTCAAGATGCTGGGCGTGGTGATCAAGATCAAGGACCTCAACCTCGACGCGTTCTACGAGCCACACCCCGGCTACGCGGAGATGGGCCTGACCTTCACCAAGGTCCCCGACGTCAAGGTCGAGGGCGCGGCGCTCGGCTTCGTGCCGACCGCGCTGGTCGACGCCTTCATCCCCGGCAACATCGAGAGCGTCACGCGTGACTTCCTCGGTGTCGCCGCCAAGGGCAACGGTGGCAAGGGCCTGATCGCGGCCGCCAAGCTGGGCGTCGGCAAGGAAGGCTCGGACAAGGGCGTGCTCGAGGCGGGCATCGACTTCGACGCGCTCGACAACTTCCTGGTCAAGATCGGCCTGGGCATGGTCAACGAGCGCCTGATCCCGAAGCCCGAGGCGCTCGACGAGGCCAAGGCTTACTTCGGTGCGCTGCAGACGGCGTTCGCCAAGGACTTCAAGCGTTTCGAGAAGCGCGCAGGTTCCGCCTCGAAGTGAGCGCATCAGAGCGCGCATTTTCGTCGGACTACGACACGGCAAGGGCGCGCTTCCGCGAGGCAGCGCGCCGTGCGCGTTTCGAGATCTCGGCGGTGCCGATCGGGCAGAAGGGTCCGAGCGGCAGCGAGCTGACGATCGACTTCGCCCAGCGCGGGCCCACGCACGCGTCGCGGGTGCTCGTGATCTCGTGCGGGCTGCACGGCATCGAGGGCTACTTCGGCTCGGCGGCGCAGTGGACCTGGCTGGAGCAGCATACGAGCGTGCTCGCCCCCGGGCAGCGGGTGATCCTGATCCACGCGCTCAACCCGTACGGGTTCGCGCACCGCCGCCGGGTCAACGAAGACAACATCGACCTCAACCGGAACTTCGTGCTCGAGGGCGCGCAGTTCGCGGGTGCGCACCCGTCGTACCGCGCGCTGAACCCGCTGCTCAACCCGGAGCAGCCGCCCAAGCGGGTGGACACCTTCCTGCTGCAGGCGGCGCCGCAGCTGGCGCGCCACGGCTTCAGCGCGCTCAAGAACGCGGTCGCGCAGGGGCAGTACGAGTACCCGAAGGGGCTGTTCTTCGGCGGCCAGGCGCCCAGCACCACGTCGCGCATCCTGCGCAGCGTGATGCCGTCCCTGGTGGGCTCGCCCGAGCAGGTGCTGCACATCGATCTGCACACCGGGCGCGGCAAGTCCGGCGAGTACGCGCTGGCGGTCGACATGCCCATGGACTCACCGCGCGTGCAGATGCTGCGCCGTACGTTCGGCGCCCACATCGAGGGCTTCGACGCCGCCTCGACGCTGTACGAGATCCGCGGCGCGCTCGGGCCGTGGCTCGATCAGCTGATGCCGCTGACGCAGTACGACTGCCTGCTCGCCGAGTTCGGCACCTACAACGCGCTGTCCGTGCTGCGCGCGCTGCGGATCGAGAACGTCACCCATCACCACGCGCCCGACGACGCCGCGCTGGTGGAGCGCAGCAAGCAGCGCCTGATGGAAGCCTTCTGCCCACGCTCGGCCCGCTGGCGCTCGCAAACGCTGGGCGCCGCCCTACGCGTGATTGCGCAAGGCGTACGCGCAACCACCTGAAGGTTGGCGGTCCGTAAGGAGGGCCGCACACGGGGGCAGCAGCAGCCGTTGCGGGCCAACCGTACGGAGCGTACGCTTGTTCGATGAGCAGGAAGACCTACGGTGCGGAGGAAGCGAGGACGCTCCTGCCAGAGCTGCTCGAACGCGCGTCCCACGGTCAGGCGAGTCTGATCACCAAGCGCGGCAAGCCGTATGCGGCCATCGTATCCGTCGAGCAGGCCAAGGCAGCCGATTCCGGGGCGGGCCTGCTCGCGTTGGCGGGCAGCGGTCGAGGTCTCTGGGGCCGAAGGTCCGCTGCATCGGTGGCGCGCCTGCGCGACGAGTGGACATGAAGATCGGCGCCGACGTTCCGGACGGCGCAACGGTCCTCATCGACACGAACCCGATTCTCTATCTGCTCGAATCCAGCCCGCTGGCAGCGCGCTTCGCCCAGCTCTTCGAGCGCGTGGACGCGGGCCGCATCCACGCGCTCGTCACGCCGATCACGATCGCAGAAGTCGGCACCGGTCCCCTCAAGGCCGGCAAAGAAGCGCTGGCGGAGCGCTACCGCCGCGCCCTCACCACGGGAAGCTTTCGTATGCGCGAGATCGATGCCGACATCGCCGTCTTGGCGGCGCGCTTTCGCCTCCGCTACAAGCTCAAGTTGCCGGATGCCCTGCAGCTCGCGGCCGCGGTGCGCGAGGGCTGCCATGCGCTCGTGACCCACGACCGCGACTTCTCGTCAGTGACCGAGCTCCCGATCCTGGGGACTTGAGCTCAGCCGCCGTCGCGGTCTTTGTGCACGCGCGACATGACGGGGCCGGTCTGGCCCTGGTACTTGCTGCCGCGGGCGTGGCCGTAGGGGCGCTCGGAGGCGCTGGTCATGGTGTGGAACACGATCTGGCTGATGCGCGTGCCCGGGTAGAGCAGCACGGCGCAGCGGCCGAGGTTCGACAGCTCCAGCGTGATCTGGCCCTCGAAGCCAGGGTCGATGAAGCCGGCCGTGGCGTGCACTACCACCGCGAGCCGACCGAAGCTGGAGCGGCCTTCGACGCGCGCCACGAGGTCGGTGGGGATGGTCACGCGCTCGATCGTCGAGCCGAGCACGAATTCGCCCGGGTGGAGCACGAACGGCTCCCCCTCTTTGATCTCGAGCCCGCTCGTGTAGGTCGCCAGCGTCTCGGTCTGACGCGGGTCGATCACCGGCACGTGCGGCAGCTTGTACACGATGAAGCGCGAGCCGAGGCGCAGGTCCACGCTGGCAGGCTGCACCTGCAGGTCCGGATCATCGAGCGGATCGATCACCAGGTCGCCGCGCTCGAGGCGCTCGCGGATCTCGCGGTCGGAGAGGATCACGCGTTCAGATGGCCTGGCCGCGCGCGCGCATGTCGCGAACGACGGCTTCAATGCCTCGCTTGTCGATCTCGCGCATGGCCGCGACCGTGAGCCGAATCTTGACCCAGCGGCTCTCGCTGCCCAGCCAGAACCGCTTCTGCTGCAGGTTCGGGAGCGTGAACTTGATGGTCTTGTGGTTCGAGTGGGACACCTTGAAGCCGCGCATCGCGCGCTTACCGGTCACCTGGCACACCTTGGACATGATCAGTCTCCCAAAAACCTGAGCTGGCTCGGGGCAGGCACTCTTCAAACGCGAGCGCCCACGCTTCTCCGAGCGAGGGACGCCTTCATGCCAACCCGGAACTGGTTCGTCAAGGCGACCGGCCACCGGGAGGGGCTGGAGGCAGCGAATTCCGGGTCGTGAACATGGAGGTGGCCACTCCGACCACCACGGCCCCGAAGATCACACCCAGGGACGCCCAGATCGGGATGTGGAAGACCTGGTGCAGCACCATCTTCAGCCCGACGAACACCAGGATGAACGAGAGCGCGTACTTGAGGTGCTCGAACCGGTTCATCATCGCGGCGATCACGAAGTACAGCGAGCGCAGCCCGAGGATCGCGAACACGTTCGACGTGAACACGATAAACGCGTCGTTCGACACCGTGAGCACCGCGGGCACCGAGTCGAGCGCGAACACCACGTCCGCACCCTCCACGCTGAGCAGCGCCACCATCAGCCCCGTCGCGTGCAGTCTGCCGTCCTTACGCACGAAGAAGTGCCCGCTGGCGTGGTCCTCGTGCGCGACCGGGATGATCGAGTTGACGGCGCGCTCCAGCAGCGGACGCGGGCCGTCTTCTTCCTCGTCGTCGTCCTTCTCGGGCTTGAGCTGCAGGAGCCCCTGGAAGATCAGGTACGCGCCGAACAGGTACATCACCCAGACGAAGTTCGTCACCAGCCAGACGCCGCCCAGGATCATGCCCGCGCGCATCACGACCGCGCCCAGGATGCCCCAGAACAGCACGCGGTGCTGCAGGTGCCCGGGCACCTCGTAGTTCTGGAAGATCAGCACCATCACGAACAGGTTGTCGATGCTGAGCGACTTCTCGAGCAGGAACGCGGTGAGGTACGTGAGCACCGCGTCGTGGCCGCTGTAGGGAACGACGCCGTCGTCGCCAAACCCATACAGCTTGCGCTCGTAGATGAAGTAGACGACGACCGAGAACAGCACGCTGAGCGTGATCCAGCCGACGGACCAGCCGAGCGCTTCCTTGACGCTCGGCGTGTGCGCGCGCCGGTTCAGGACTCCCAGGTCCACGGCGAGCAACACGAGCACGAGGACTAGGAAGCCGATCCAGAACCAGAGCATCCGCTGCACGTGGGGTAGCCCACAGCATGGATAACCGCAAGATCAGGGCGTTTGCCCGATCCCCCGTGTCACGCCAGGAGCGGGGAAACGGGCTTAACTCGCAACCGCGCTGCCCCGGACTGGCACCACGCCGTGGCCGAGGAGCCGCTCCGCCAGCGCGGGCGAGCGTGTCTTCTGGAACCGCTCGTAGAGCGCGAGCACGTCGTCCGGGGTGCCGAGCGCGGTCGCCTCCCGCACGTCTTCGAGCAGCTCGGCGTAGGTGCGGAAGTGCGAGCCGAGGTCCTCGAAGACCTCTGCGCGCGCGTCGCGGCTCTTGCGCGCGAGCACGCTGGCGCCGCGGTACGCCCGGCTGCCGAGCTCGGTGAGGTAGCTGCGCGAGATGCCGCGCCGCTCCAGCTGCGCGTCGAACAAGCCGGACACGCTCAGGGCTTGATCGCCGACGTTGCGCAGCTTGCTGAGCCGCGCGCAGTCGTCACCCTGCACGTCGAAGCTCAGCTCGACGAGCGAGCGCGACACGCTGTCGTGTCCGAGCGCTGCCAGCAGGCCGACCAGGTAGAACTCGGTCAGCTCCGGCACCGCGACCTTGCGCGTGCTCAGCGCGCGCGTGAGCGTCTCGTGAAAGAACGCCTTCAGGTCGACGTGGCATTCAATGGAAGAAGTCTCGTCCCCTTGTTGGGCCGAGACAGTGCTGGATTCTTCTGCACGGGCCATGTTAAACCGCTACCACGCTCGGGCGGTCGTGCGGCGATCCAGGCCTGATTTTGTTGGCAGTCTGGGAGCGCGAGTGCCAGCGATGGGGCGTTTGATATCGCCAGTTCACCGGCCGGCAATGCGCGCTGCCCGCACAGGCGCCTACTTCGTGCGTAGGGTCTTCGCGGTCTCCAGGGCGGCCAGCACACGGGGGCTGGTGCGCACCGAGTCGAGCTCGAGATCGGGCTGCTTCTCCAGCGCGCGCGTGAACGCGATCACGGCCATGTCCTCGCGGTCGAGCGCCACGTAGGCGGTCGCGAGCTCACGCTGGATGCTGATCTCCTGGTTGCCGGTGCGCTGCGGGTGCCCGAGTAGCTGGTTGCCCAGCGACACCGCGTCCACGAACTGACCCCTGGTCACGTACTCGCGCAGGCGCGGGATCTCGCGCGCGACCTCGGCCTGCAGCGCCTGCACGTCCTCGCTGTCGCCCTCCCCTTGCAGGCCGTCGACGCGCTGCTTGCCGGTCACCGATAGCGCGAGGTCGAACAGCGGCACGAGCACCACCTGGCCGCGCGCGGCCTTGGTGCGCCCGCCGTTGAAGCCGCGCAGCGAGCGCGCTTCGTCGCGCGTGCCGTAGTAGTGCTGCGAGATGCTGGCGAACGACTCGCTGTTGCGCGCGCGATGGCGCAGCGGGTACGGCACCAGGAGCAGCGCGCCCTCGTCGGGCATGGAGCTCGCCTTGGCGTTGTTCGCGCGCACCAGCACCGAGCCGCGCGCCGGGTCGCCGTAGTAGTGCTCGGCGATGCTGCGCCAGCTCTCGCCGCGCTGCACGCGGTGGAAGCGCACGGTCGGGATCACCAGCTGCACGCCCTCGGGCAGCGCCTCGCCACCCTCGAGCCCGTTCTCGTTGCTCAGGACCGCCTCGCGGCGCGGGTCGCCGTAGTAGGCCTGCGCGATCGAGGCCAGCGTGTCGCCGCTGCGCACCACGTGGATGATGCCCGACTGCTGCGCGGACGCGTGCGCACACAGCGCCCACGCGAGCATGCCCCAGACGAGCTTCATTTACGGGCCGCAGCGCGGTCGTGCAGCTGCACCTCCACGCGCATGACCTTGCCGCGCTCGATCATCACCTCGCGCGCGGCCGGCTCCAGCAGCGGGTGCACGAAGCGCAGGTAGTGGCGGCCGCGCGAGAGCTTGAAGCGCTGCGCCGTGGGCGTCACCGCGAGCAGCTTGCCGTCGGCGTAGACCTCGGCCCAGGGGTCGACCACCACCTCCAGCAAGCCGGCATCGTTCTGGTCGGCCACGTCGCTCATCGAGGGCGCGGCGGCCTCGACGTCCTGCGGCTGGTTCTTGCGCGCGAGCGCCTGGATGCCCGTGCCGCTGGCGCCGATACAGGCCAACACGGCGGTCATCGACAGCGCCACGTGCCGCAGCATGGTGCGGTCGTGCTCGCGCTTGCGCGTGCTGCGCGAGCCGCCGGCCTCCAGGATCTCGTCCGCCTCGGCGTCGGTGATGACCGCGATCTCGCGCAGGAACATCACCAGCCGCGCGCTGTGGTTGATCGCCACGCGTGCGGCCAGGAACTCGATCAGCTCGTCGATCAACGCCTGCGTGCTCGGGTAGCGATTGGCCGGCAGCTTCTCCATGCAGCGCGCCATGATCAGCTCGAGCCGGCGCGGAACCAGCGGGTTGAGCCGGCGCGGCGAGACGTAGCGGTCGAGCCGGATCTTCTGCATCACCGTGTGCGAGTCGTCCTCGATGAACGGCTTCTGTCCGGTGACCATCTGGTAGAGCACGATGCCGAGCGAGAAGATGTCGCTGCGGAAGTCGAGCTTGTCGCCGAGGATCTGCTCGGGGCTCATGTAGCTCGGCGTGCCCAGGCCGGTGCCGGTCTCGGTCAGATCGCGCTGCGTGTCGTCGCGCGCGATGCCGAAGTCCATCAGCTTCACCTCACCCTGGCGCGAGACCATCACGTTGGCGGGCTTCACGTCGCGGTGGATGATGCCGCGGAAGTGGGCGTAATCGAGCGCGCGCGCGACGGCCAGCGCGATGATGGCGGCGACATCCACGGGCAGCTTCCTGCGCCGCTCGAGGAGATCGAACAGGTCGATCCCCTTGATGTACTCCATCACGATGTACATCGAGCCGTCCTGCTTCAGGAAGTCATGGACATGCAGGATGTTCTCGTGCTGGAGCGAGGCCATGAAGTGGGCCTCGCGCTCGAAGCGCTTCGCGAACTGGCTGTCGATGGCGATGCTGGGCTTGAGCGCCTTGATCGCGACCGCGCGGCCGAGCGGCTGCTGCACGGCTCGATAGACCGTGGCCATCCCGCCGCTCCCGATTTCCTCGAGGATTTGGCAGTTGCCGATCCGGTTCAGCATGCCCGTTCCGGAGATATAGGGGCTCCTCGCCGGTGTCAATGCGCTCTACTCCCGGATCGAGTCGTACTAGCCGCCCCGCAGCGCGGGCAAGAGGCACACCTCGCGGGTGGTAAAATCGATGCCGCCCCGCTCGTCGCGGAGTGTGAACGAGAACCGCACCAGCCGGCCAGAATCCGGGATGGATTCCAAGTCGTTGCCCTTCTCTGGGGGGGTCCAGCGGAAGGAGATCTCAGCTTCTGAATCGGGGTCCCCGCTGTCCAGCTTGGAGTCGAAGCGATTTAGCTTCCCGGCTTGCAAGGTGACCTGGTGGGTGAGCGTGAGCGCCTCGCGCCCGGTGCGGGTCTCGGGCCGACCGTTCACCTGGAGCACGTAGGAGTAGTCCTCGCGGTCGCTCGGATCGAAGCGCGCGCGCAGCGAGTGCTCGCCGCTGTCGCCGCGGATCTGCACCAGCGACGGGTCGGCTGCGCAGTTGTCCCAGGGCAGCGGGCTGGCCGGGTCGCGCGCTGGCCAGGCGACCACCTCGCGCAAGCCCGTGCCCTTCTTGGGCTTCGGCTTCGCGATCACGAACGTGCCGGGCACCTGCGGCTCGCCCGCGATCACGGTGCCGGCGCTGCAGGCGCTGGTCGGCGCTGCGGGGTCACAGGCGAAGGCCGGGTCGCGGTTCGCCTCGCTGGCGATGCCACGGTCGAAGAAGACCGAGAGCGAGAAGGTGGTGGCATCCGTGAAGCTGGCGCCGGCGCGCGGCAGGCAGCGGTAGAGCGCCGAGGGCGGGTCGTCGCCGGCGACGGTGTTCGGCACGCGCTCCGGGTCGCCATCGACGCAGAACACCCCGAACAGCGCCAGCCGGTCGATCTCCGTGAGGGCGGCGCCGGACACGAGCTGGCTGGGCGTGAGGCCGAGCGCGCCCAGGCCGCTCAGGTCGAGCGCGAGGCCCGAGACCAGCACTTCGCTGTCGCTCAGCGGCGTGACCGTGGGCGTGAACTGCTGCTCGCCGAGGCAGGTGAGCACGCCGTTGTCGGACAGGAAGCCGAGGCAGAGCGAGACGTCGAACCCGTAGCGGCTGGCGAGCGGCGTGGGCCAGTTGCCGGAGGGCAACGCGATGCCGAAGCGCAGCGAGAACGGGTCACCGAGCTTGGGGCGCGGCGAGCCGTCGGCGGCCTCCACGCGCGCGCCGAGCAAGCGCGGCTCGCTGGTCTCCCACGCCTCGGTAAAGTCGGGCGCGCAGGCGGACACGAACAACA
>DASUME010000126.1:0-6148 GCA_036277895.1 Polyangiales bacterium | reverse complement strand
GGCGCCTTCGCGGCGACCGTCAGCTACGGGCAGGAAATGCCTTGGCTGAGCTTCGTGCTCTTGCCCGCCGCGCTGCTCGCGCTGCGCGGTTGCCCGATGTGCTGGACGGTGGGCCTGTTCGAGACCCTCTCCGCCAAGTTCACGCGCCACAGTCCGCGTACGCGCTACGTGTGCGCAGGCGGAACGTGCACACGCGTGCCGAGCGGGCATCCGGCGCCTGACGTCAGCGCGTAATCCGTATCCCTTCCGCCGCTCGTCGGCTTATCCGTCTGGCGGCTCCCACGCGTCGGCGCCACCCGGAGGAAGACCATGATTCGCAACGTTGGAAGCAAAGACAGAGTCGCCCGCTTGGTGGCTGCACTACCCATGTTGGTCTGCAGCGTGATGGCGCCGCTGCCACTCGCCGCGCGCCTCGCGGCCTTCGCCGCACCTGCCGTATATCTGCTGGCCACGGCGTTGCGCGGAACATGCTTGGGGTACGCGTTGATGGGGCGTTCGACTTGCCCCACGCGCTCCGAAGGGACGCCGTGATCGCGAGCGCTCAGCTCGAGAGGCGCTCGATCATCTCCAGCGCCACCGGGGCCGACCAGTCGCGTGCGCCGTCGACGCGTACGCGGATCACGCCGTCCGGGTCGATCACCCACGTCTCGGGGTAGAGCCGCGTGCCGAACTTCTCGCGCACCACGGCCTTGTCCGGGTCGAACAGTACCTTCAGCTGCGAGCCGGGCTTGATCACCGCCGCGACGTCGCTCCAGCCCTTGTCCGTGCTCACGGCCACGACCTCGAGGTCGTCGCGCTCCTTGGCCATCAGCGCGAGCTGCTCGAACGACGGCATCTCCTCCACGCAGGGCTGGCAGGTGATGGTCCAGAAGTTGAGCACCACGGTCTTGCCGCGGTGGTCCTTCAGCCGCCACTCCTTGCCGTCCTTGTCCTTCAGCGCGAAGTCGGGCGCGAGCCGGTCATTGCCGAGGTAGTGCAGCTTGGCCTTGTCGCCGTCGCGGTAGTTCTCGAACGCCTCGTCGCCGATCAGCGCACGCAGCGGGATCTCCTTGCGGCGCAGCTCGCCCTCGGCGAACCCGCGCACCATCATGAACGCGAACGGCGCACCCAGCAGGAACGCGACCACGGCCGCTAGCTTGTCAGCCTTCATGTCAGCGGGTCCTCGCGGCGTGGCGGGCGGATGCGCTCGCCGCCGATCGTGAAGTACGGCCCGCCTTCGTCCTCTTCGAGAAGCTCGCCGAGCGCGACCGCCGCGTGCGACTCGAAGCGTGCGGCCTCTCCGAGCGCCGTGCAGTAGAGCACGCCGTCGGGGCCCTCGCGCAGCGTGCGGAAGTCGAGCTGCACCTCGCGGTCGTTCGACAAGCGCAGGGTGGCCTTCTCCCCGTCGAGCTTCGCCCAGCGCACGAAGTAGGGCGCGCCCTCGAGCGTGAAGTAGGCCCAGTTGATGTCGTTCTTCAGGCACCAGCGGCCGTCTTCGGCGCGCTCCATCCAGCGGTCGAACGCGCGCGCGAGCTTGTCGTTGTCGATCGGGTCGCCGTCGTGGGACCACTTGCCGTCCGCGGTGCGCCGGATGGTGGTCTCGCGGGAGAGCCCAAACGGGAAGTTGGTCGGTTCCATGACGAACACTTTTGCATCGCCAGGCGGTTCTGCCAACGCGCAGAAAGCAGGAAATTCCTGGAAGATGCGTGCTACGACGAACGTCTGGCTAGGCGGTGCCCGAGTCTCGACCACCTCGTGAATCGATCTTCGTAAGGACGCCGCGCTGGCGGCTCCTGGTGGCTGCGCTCGCGGTGGTCGCGGTCGCGTTCTGGGGCCTGCTCGAGACCGAATACGTGCGCGCCAAGGTCAGCGAGAAGCTCGCGCAGGCCGTGCGCCAGGAGCTCGGCCTCGACGCCAGCCTCGGTGGGCTCTCGTTTCGCCTGCCGTTTCGTGTCGCCGCTTACTCCATCCGGCTGAACCACCCGCGCAATGGCAACCTGGTCAGCGCGCGCGAGCTGGTGGTGGTGCCGTCGCTCTGGGGCCTCTTGCGGGGCGAGCTCAAGATCAAGCGCCTGATCATCCAGGGCGCGCGCGTGCGGCTACGCGTGAAGGATGGAGAGATCGTCAACCTGCCCACGTTCGCCGCGCGCGACGCGCCGCTGGACGATGGCCCCACGCAGTTCCCGCTCGACGAGCTGGTGATCCAGCGCGCGCAGGTGACAGTGGACGCCAACCCGGCCTACCGCATGCGGCTCGACGGCGTGAACCTGGTCGCGCGCGTGGCCGACAGCACGCGCGTGAACCTCCAGCTCTCGACCGGACAGGGCAAGCTGGAGTGGGACCAGGGCAGCGAGACGATCGAGCACGCGCTGCTGAACGGCCGCTATCGCCCCGGCGCGATCGAGCTCGACAAGCTGCGCTTCGACAGCCAGGTGCTGAAGATCGCGCTCACCAAGGCCAGCTTCGAGCCGGACCTGCTGGCGTACCGCGGGCAAGCCAAGGTCGAGGTCGACCTCGCGCGCCTGCAGAAGCTGCCCCACGGCATCGCGATGCCCGCGCTCGGCGGCTCGGTGCGCTTCGAGGGCCGCGCCGAGGGCAAGGGCAAGCGCTTCCACGTGCAGGGCGATGTTCACGGCGAGCAGGCGATGTTGACCCACTACAACTTCGGCCACCTCGATCTGAAGATCGACGCGAACGAGCGTGAGGTGGCGCTGCTCCCGGGCAGCAAGGGCCGCATCATCGAAGACGGCGGCCTGGTCGGGCTGGAGGGCAAGCTCGGGCTCTCCAAGGAGCTGCCGCTCGACATCAAGGTCGACGTGAAGTCGCTGCTGTTCCAGAAGCTGATGAAGCAGCTCGGCACGACGGAGAACTGCGTGGTCGACTGGCACCTGCGCGGCGGCTTCCGGCTCAAGGGCACCGCCAACCCCGTCAACATCACCGGCCCCATCTGGGCGGACGTGCCGGCGTTCAAGGCGCTCACCGGCGCCTACCACGACCCGACGTCGCGCGAGATCATCGGCATCCACGATCAAGGCCACGTCAACGGCAGGGTCGTGATCCGGCCGGACGCGCTGCGCTTCGAGAACCTGCACGGCACCTTGCCCAACACCGACATCACGGTGACCGTGCATGTCGGCTTCGATCAAAAGTTCAGCGTCACCGCGCGCGGCGATCGCTTCGACCTGCGCGACGCCACGGGCCTGATGAGCAAGCCGATCGCGGGCCGCGGCTCGTTCACGCTCGACGTCGGCCCCACGTACGATGAAGCGGGCCTCACCGGCACGCTCGACTTCGCGGACTTCGCGTTCTGGGGCGAGCCGATCGGGCACCTCAAGTCGCGCGCGGCGCTGGAGAAGGACGGCAGTGCGGTGCGCTTCGTCGACACCGACGTCACGAAGAACGGCTCGCACTACGTCGTCGAAGACATGCTGCTCGACTTCTCCGAGCAGTTCGAGCTGACGGCCAAGGCGCGCTTCGAGCAGCTCGCGCTGTCCGACTTCTACGACACGGTGCAGGTCAACGAAGACCCGGACTTCACCACCTACCAGGGCAAGCTCAAGGGCCAGGCCAGCGCGCGCTTCACGATCGGCTTCAAGGACGACAGCCCGGATGGCACGCTGGTGGTCGACGCGGACCTCGACGTGAAGGAGCTGACCGCGTACGGCCTCGCCTTCGACGGCGGCAAGCTCGACGCACGCTTCTTGTGGGGCAACCCGGCGCTCGGCACGCGCGGCGCCAAGCTCGACCTGCACGAGCTCCACCTCACGCGCCAGCGCGGCGCGGTCTGGGTGCGCGGCACCATGGACTACGGCGGCAAGCTGCGCGCCACCTTGCTCGGGGAGGCGCTGCGCGCGCGCGAGCTGAGCGTGCTGCACGACAACGGCATCGCGCTCGAGGGCGAGCTCAACATCGCGGGCACCCTACGCGGCACGCTCGACGTACCCGAAGCGGCGCTCGACCTGGAGCTGGTCGGCATGCAGCTCTCCGGGCGTTCGCTGGGCGACGGACACGCCAAGCTGCACATCACGCAGCGCAACGCCCCCTGGGTACAAGCCGCGCTCGACTTGCCCCTGGACACGAACGAGCCCTGCCCAAGCGCACGGCGAGCGCTCGCGAAGGCCACCTGGAGCAAAGGCGCGCTCCACGACGGCACGCGCGCACCGCCGCAGGCGATCCTGATCTGCGGGCCGATCTTGCGCGACAAGCTCGAGGCCGATCTGGCGTTCGGTCTCGACCCCGACGGCTCGTTGCGCGGTCACGTCGCTTTGAACGAGCTGCCGACGCAGTGGCTCGTGCCCGCGGGCGACCGCCAGCTGGCCGCGCTCGACGGGCGGCTCAGCGGCAGCGCCAGCTTCACGGCCGGCACGGTCGCCCAGCCGGACTCGCTGCAGGGAGAGCTCGCGCTCAGCAAGCTCGCGCTCGGCCGCCCCAACCCCTGGATCCAGAACAAGGGCCCGATGCGTGTGCTGCTGACCGGCCACGGCGCGCGCATCGAGCAGGCCACGCTGGTGGGCGCGGGCACGCAGGTCGGCGTGCGCGGCACGGCCTCGCTGCACGAGGGCATCGCGATCAACGTCGCGGGCAGCCTCGACCTGAGCGTGTTGTCGAGCTTCGTGCCCAGCCTGACGCACGCCTCGGGCCTGCTCGCGGTCGACGTGCGCTTGAGCGGTGAGGTCGATGACCCCACCTTGTCCGGCCGCGCAGAGCTGCGCGACGCCACCGCGCTGACCGAGCTCTACCCGTCGCCGTTCGAGAAGCTGAACGCCAAGCTGACGTTCAGCGAGCGCGAGATCTCGCTCGACGCGCTGACCACCCAGTTCGCGGGCGGACAGCTCGCGATGCACGGCTCGGCAGCGCTCAGGGGGCGCGCGCTGGAGCGCTACTCGCTCAGCCTGGAGTGCAGCGACGTCAGCGTCTCCCCGTACGCGGGGGTGGACCTCACGCTGTCCGCGGACACCACGCTCGCGGGCGGCAGCCACGTGAAGCTGCCCAGGCTCAGCGGCAACCTGCACATCGTGCGCGCTCGCTACACGCGCGCGTTCTCGCTGGACATCGCCGAGCGGCTGACCGGCTTCAACCAGGCCAAGCGCGCCGAGACCGCGGTCTACGATCCCGCGCTCGACCGGCTGCTGATCGACCTGCGCGTGATCAACGACGGCCCGCTGCGCATCGACAACAACGTGCTCAAGGCCGAGCTCGGCATCGAGGACAGCGAGCGCCCGTTCCGGATCGTCGGCACCGATCAGCGGCTCGGCATGCTCGGCACGCTGACGCTCGATCGCGGCACCTTCCGCTTCCGCAGCTCGGAGTTCCGCGTCGAGGACGGCACCGTCACGTTCGTCGACGAGCACAGCATCAAGCCGCGCATCGACGTGCACGCGCGCACCGAGTACCGCCGCACCGCCGACCGCTCGGGCGCGCGCTGGTCGATCATGCTGCACGCGCTCGGCGATGCGGACGACCTCAAGCTCGAGATGAGCAGCGAGCCCGCCCTGCAGCGCGAGGACATCGCGCTCTTGCTGCTGACGGGCATGACGCGCGCCGAGGCGGAGCGCATGAACAGCAGCAGCCTCACCCAGGGCGCCGCGCTGGAGGCGCTCGCGTCCGTGGCCGGCGTCGACAAGGAGGTCAAGCGTGCGCTGCCGCTGATCGACGACTTCGCGGTGACCTCTGCCTACAACGTTCGCACCAACCGCACCGAGCCGCAGGTGGTCGTGGGCAAGCGCCTCGCCAACCGTGTGCGCGCCTCCGCCACCACCGGCCTGACCACGGACTCGTACTTCAAGTCCAACGTCGAGTGGCGGCTCGATGACCAGACCAGCGTGGAAGCGGGCTACGACAACGTGCAGACCACCGCCTCCTCGCAGTTCGGCAACGTGGGCGTGGATCTGCGCTGGCGACTCGAGTTCGACTGAGATACACGAGGAGTTGGTGGCTGGATGGCGCAGGATGGCGCTGGCGCTCGCGTTCCTGTGGGCTTCGGTTGCGCACGCGGAGATTCCGGCCGAGTGGCTGGGGACCCAGGTGGTCGAGCTGCGCGTGCTCGGACCGGCCGAGGGCAGCGTCGAGCCGCGTGAGCTCGGCGTGCCGCTCGGCGCCCCGCTCAACCGCGCGCTGCTGCGCACCGCGCTCGCGCGCCTGACCCGCGACGGCCGCTGGGCCGACGTCC
>DASUME010000125.1:0-5503 GCA_036277895.1 Polyangiales bacterium | reverse complement strand
CCGGTTTCATTGCGTCGTATCAACGGCGCGAGTCATCGTTCGACCGCACCATCTACGATCTGTGCGTCGCGCTCGACGCCAAGCCTCTCCGCGGCCCTCGCGATGCCAAGCGTGCTCGATTGCTGTCGCCGATCGAGGAAGCCCTCGGAGGCCGCGTGGTCAACGAGAACGGGCGCTTCTATCTGAAGCTTCCCGACGGCAGTATGGAGGCACCTCTGGTCGCGGAGGGACTTCGCAAGCTCGGGATGCTGGCGTATCTGATCATCAATGGCTCGCTGTCCGAGAACGGGTTCCTCCTCTGGGATGAGCCTGAGGCGAACATGAACCCGAAGCTCACGAAGCTCACCGGCGACGTCGTGCTGGGTCTGGCACGTTCGGGAGTCCAGACGATACTCGCGACGCACGACTATCTGTTGAGCTCTGAGCTCACCCTTGCAGCCGAGCAGCAAGGCTTGCGCGATGCCGCGTTCTTCGCGCTCGGCCGCTCACCGGATCGGTCTGGAACGTTCGTCGAGCGCGGGGAACGGCTGTCCCAGCTACAGGAGAACGCAATCCTCGCTGCGATGGCCTCACTGCACGATCGCGAGACTCAGGCGTTCCGAGCAGAGGCATCGGGGTGACAGAGCTCGATGTAGACGGGATCCGGTTCACGTTCGACGACCGGTGGTCGGCCCTGAAGTGGGATGACTCGGACGCCTACAAGCTCCACATCGGGAAGCTCCAGGAGAAGGAGCATGGCACCAAGGCCGTCGACATCGTCGGCCTGTGCGAGCGGACGCCGTATCTCTTCGAGATCAAGGACTTCCGCGGCAGAACAACAGCGATCGCGAATCGCGACCGCGACCTCTCCCTTGAGATCGGATTCAAAGTACGCGACACGGCTGCTGGCCTGCTCGGTGCCGTATCGCGTCGTTCCCACGGCCTCCCGGCCGACTGGCTCGCAGCCGTAACCCACAACGCCGTCCATGTCGTCGCTTGGATCGCCGAGGATGCCGCGCGTCTTGGCGAAACGGAGCACAAGCGGAAGGCGCGGCGCAGCACACAGGGAGCGAGCATTGCGCAGCGGCTCGCCTGGCTGACTGAGCGCCGAGCGGTCCGCGTCGAGGACCCCCTTCGCGAGCTGTCGGTGCCCGGCGTGACTGCCCGCAGTTTGGCCGGTGCCGGTCCGGCACGACCGTGACGGTCGAACGTCTCGAGGCCGTGCGTCGAGCGCACAAGCTCACGCGAGCAGGGCGAGCAAGTCGTCGCGCGTGATGCCGAGCGCGGCTTCACCGCCGTCCGTGGCCACGCTGGCGAGCGTACGCTTGCGCTCCTGCAGCGCGAGGATGCGCTCCTCGACGCTGTCGGTCGCGATCAGGCGATGCACGAGCACCGGCCGATCCTGCCCGATGCGGTGCGCACGGTCTGCGGCCTGATCTTCGGCGGCGGGGTTCCACCACGGGTCGAGCAGGAACACGTGATCGGCGGCGGTCAGGTTGAGGCCCGTACCGCCGGCCTTGAGCGACAGCAGCATCACGCTCACGTTGGCGTCGTCCTGGAAGCGCTTCACCACGCCGCCGCGATCGGTGGTGCTGCCGTCGAGGCGCTCGAAGCGGATCGCGCGCTCCTTCAGCAGCGGCTCGACCAGGTCGAGCAAGCTCGTCCACTGCGAGAACACGAGCGCCTTGTGGCCCTCGCTGAGCGCCTCCTCCAGCGTGTCCATCAGCAGCTCGAGCTTGGACGACTTGGTCGCCTTCAGGCCGGGCAGCAGCGCGCGGTGGCAGCAGGCCTGGCGCAGGCGGAGCAGCGCCTCCAGCGCGGCGAGCACGTTCCCGCCCGCGCTCAGCTGCTGCACGATCTCTTCCTGGGTGGCGGCGCGAATGCTCTCGTAGGCGGCGCGCTCGTCGGCGTCGAGCGTGCAGCGCAGCACCACGTCCGTGCGCGGCGGCAGCTCCTTGGCCACCTCGCGCTTCATGCGGCGCAAGACGAACGGCTTGATGCGCGTGCGCAGGCGCGCGGCCGCGTCGCGGTCGCCCTCCGAGATCGGCCGCTGCACCTGCTGCTCGAACTCGGCGAGGCCGCCCAGAAAGCCGCGGTTGGTGAAGTGGAACAAGCTCCACAGGTCGGTCAGCCGGTTCTCGACCGGCGTGCCGGTGAGCGCGAGCCGAAAGCGCGCCGGCAGCTGGTACGCGGCGCGCGCCACCTGGCTGTCCGGGTTCTTGATCGACTGCGCCTCGTCGAGCACCACGCTGTCCCACTTCAGCCCGCTCAGCGCGGCGATGTCCACGCGCATGGTGCCGTAGGTGGTGATCGTGACGTCTGCCTTGGGGTCGAGCTTGCGGTTGGTGCCGTGGTAGCTGTTCACGCGCAGGTCGGGCCGGAACTTCTGCAGCTCCGCGGCCCAGTTGAACAGCACGCTCGCGGGGCACACCACCAGCGCAGGCGCCTCCAGCACGCACAGCGTCTGCAGCGTCTTGCCGAGGCCCATGTCGTCGGCGAGCAAGCCGCCGAGGTCGTTGTTCGAGAGGAAGCGCAGCCAGCGGTAGCCGGCGCGCTGGTAGTCGCGCAGCTCGGCGTTCAGGCCCGCGGGCAGCGGCGCGTCGGGGATGCCGGTGAAGTCGCGGCCGAGCGCACGCAGGGCCTCGACATCGGGCGGCGGCGGCTGGTCGAGCGCCTCGCACAGCTTGCCCAGGTCGATCAGCGAAGCCTTGGGCAGCTCCTTCTCTTGCTTGGCGTTGAGCAGCGCCGTGACGAGGTGGCCGTGCTGGGCGAGGAAGTTGGTGGGCAAGGGCGCGAAGCCACCGCCCTCGAGCGCGACCAGCGGCGAGCCGTGGCGCCAGGCGGCGACCACCGCATCGCCCGACACCCGCTCGCCCTTGGTGGTCTCGAAGCTCAGGTCGAAGCCGTCGCCTTCGATGCGCAGCGCGGGCGCCAGCGCACCGCGCATGCTGAAGCTCTCGAGGCCACTGCCGGAGACGGCGATCGCGTCCAGCGCGCGCACGCGCTCGCCGAGCTTCAGCGCCGCCTCGCCTTCGAGCCGCTTGCGCCGGCCGAGCTCCAGGCCGAGGCGCGTGTGCACCGTGCGCGTGAGCGCGATCTCCGCGTCCGAGTCGCGCAGCGGCACCGGCCCGCCGAGGTAGGTGAGCCGGCCCTCGTCGACGCGCGCGGAGGGCGGATTGCCGTAGACGATGATCGGCAGCACCTCCAGCACGCCCGACGACACGTCCGTCTGCAGCACCACGCGCGGCTTCATCGCCACCGCGCCCTCGAGCAGCTCGCGCGGCGCCTGCACCGGCAAGCGTGCACGCAGCGCAGGCAACACGCGGCCAACCAGATCCGCGAGCTCCTGCGGCTCGAAGTTCTTGCCCGCACGCAGCGCGGCGAGGTCCGTGTCCGACAGCTCGACGTCGCGTAGCGGGCAGATCTCGCCCTTGAAGTACGCGACGCCGTTCTTGTAGATGCGCTCCAGCGCCGTGTTCGGACCCACGCTGAGCCGGAAGCCCTCGCCGCGCTTGTCCACGCGTGCGGTCACCGCGTGCACGGGCTGCCCGAGCTTGGCCGGTGCGCCCGCGAACGTGACCTCGTCCACCTGGCGCAGCCACTCGAACAGCTTGAGCACGAACGCGCGCGGGATCGGTCCGTCGCGCAGCGAGCCGAGCAGCAGCTCGATCTCGACGTCCGCGCGGGTGGTGGTGATCTGCGCGCGCTCGCCCTTCTGACGTTCCTCGATCAGGCGCGCGGTGAGCAGGTCTCGGGAGCCCTCTTTGATCAGCCACCGCTTGAGCACGAGCGAACCATCGAGCTCGGCGAGCTCGTACGCCACGGTCGGTAGCGGGCCCTGCACGCCGTCGAGTGGGCGGCCTTCCTTCTCGGCCTGCGCGAGCGCGAGCACCGCGGCCGCCACGTGCATGCACGCCGGCTCCGTGGAGGGGCAGTCGCAGGACCACTCGCCGTGCTCGAGGTCGAGCGTGACGGCGGGCGAGATCATGCCGCCCTTGGTGCTCATGCGCAGCTCCAGCGAGCCGTCGCTGGCGCGCTTGCCGGTCAGCTGTCCGGCCCGGGCTTGGGTGAGGGCACGCGACCACACCGGCGGGGCACACTCCGCGCGCACCCGCTCCAACAACTCATCTGCCTTCACCCGCGATAAGTAGCATGCGGGCTTTCCGACCGCGCGCGCCGTGTGCCGGAGCACGCGTCGGTGGCGTTCCCCTGGTGTGCGCGGGCTTCCTGCATCATGGTGGGCGCCCGATGCTCGTCGCGCGTACACCCCTGGATCCGGGCCTGTTCCTGGCGCTGGCGCCGATGGACGGCGTCACCGACTGGGTGCACCGTGAGCTGGCGAGCGAGCTCGGGGGCGTGAGCCAGTGCGTGACGGAGTTCGTGCGCGTGTGCGACCGCGCGCCGCCCAGGCGCGTGTTCCTGAAGACGGCGCCCGAGCTGAGCCGCGGCGGCACCACGCGCAACGGCGTGCCGGTGTTCGTGCAGCTGCTCGGCGGCGACGCGGACGCGATGGCGGAGGCCGCACGCGTGGCGGCCGAGCTCGGCGCGCCCGGCATCGACCTCAACTTCGGCTGCCCGGCCAAGCGCGTGAACAACCACGACGGAGGCGCCAGCATCTTGCGTTGCCCCGATCGCGCGGGCGCGATCACGGCAGCGGTGCGCCGCGCGGTGCCGGCGTCGATCCCGGTCACGGCCAAGATCCGGCTGGGCTGGGAAGACAGCGCGAGCCTGCTCGAGATCGCACGTCACGTGGAGCAGGCGGGCGCGAGCTGGCTGACCATCCACGGGCGCACGAAGTCGCAGATGTACAACCCACCGGTCGACTACGGAGCCATCGGGCGTGCGGTCGCAGCGCTGCGCATTCCTGTGGTCGCGAACGGCGACATCGCTTCGCGCGAGGCGCTGGCCGCGTGCAGCGCGCAGAGTGGCGCGCGCGCGTTCATGATCGGGCGCGGCGCGCTCGCGTTCCCACACCTGTTCCGCACGCTGCGCGGCGAGCATGTGGTCACCGACCACGCCGCCGTACTGCGTCGCTACGACACGCTGATGGCGGAGGGTGGCTTCGCGCCCGACGCGCGGCTCAACCGCATCAAGCAGTGGCTCAGCCTCGCGCGCACGTTCAACGGCGCGCTGCTGCCGATGTTCGAGCGGCTCAAGAGAGCGCCCACGATCGACGTGGCGCTCGAGCTCTCGCTCGCAGCCTGAGCCTGTAGCGCGCGCAGCAACACCTGTTGCGGCGAAGGACACTCGCGTTGTGGAGCGGCTTACGCGATCGCGTGGTCCTTCGCGCCGTGCGGTGCGAGATCGTACACGTGTCGGGTCGGCACGACGACTGCAATGACGGCCAGCACAACCCACGAAACGGCAAACCCCGGGTGACCGGGCGACGCAAAGCGAACGGGACTCAACGAGTCGGCCGCGCTTCCGAAGGAGTCCAGAGTCATGTTCTTCAAGTCTTCTGTGTTGCTTGCGCTTTCGCTCGCGAGCCTCGGCGCTTGCGCCGCTGAGAACCTCCAGGGTGAAG
>DASUME010000124.1:0-2242 GCA_036277895.1 Polyangiales bacterium | reverse complement strand
GCCTTGGTCAGCCCCTGACGCAAGCCCGCGAAGGCGCCGTTGCGCTCCGCGAGCAGGAAGCGCACGACCTCCGGTTGCGCATCCACCGCGCGCAGCACCTGCTCGGCCAGGTTGCGTGCGCTCGCGGTGGCGTCGCCGTTGCGAACGCTCGCCGCGAGCTCGTGCAGCATGGGCTCGACGAGATCGTAGATCAGCGCCTTGCCCAGCTCGGCCATGTCGGCGAAGTGCCGATAGAACGAGGTGGGGGCGATCTCGGCCGCGCGCGAGACCTCGCGAAGCCCGAGCGACGCGAACCCGTGCGCAGCGCCGAGCTCCAGCGCGGCGCGCAGCAGGGTGGAGCGAACTCGTTCTTTCTCCTCCCGCTTGTGCGGGCTGCCGCGCATCACCACCGCCGCTACTCGGCGGCCACGGCGTTCGTCGCGGCGTACGGAGCCGGCTCGGCCTCCGCCTTGGGCGACGCGAGCCGCAGGAGCTCGCCGAGCACCGATGCCAGCGTGCCCGGCCAGCTCTGGTAGCGATGCTCGACCCCGTACTCGGCGCACAGCGCGCGCACGCGCGGCGCGATCTGACGCAGGCGGTTCGGCGGCAGGCGGGGAAACAGGTGGTGTTCGATCTGCTTGTCGAGTGCGCCGCATAGGATGGAGACCCACTCCGGGACGTCGCAGTCACGTCCGCCCTCGACCTGCATCGCGTACCAGTGGGCGCGCGTGGCGGGCTCGGTGCCCGCGGGGTAGTCGCGCGCGCCGACGTGGCCGCAGTAGATGATCGCGGCGGCCCACATGTCGCGCAGCACCTCCGACAGCACGTTGCCGAGCAGCACCTTGGGCGCCACCGGCCCGCCGAGCAGCGGGAAGAACACGTACTCGCGCGCGTAGTGCTTGACCATCTTGCGCAGGAAGATCTTGTTCTGCTTGGCGATCGTGGCCGGCTTGCGGTCGGGCAGCACCTGCAGGTCGCCGTTCTGCATGTAGATGTCGAGCATGCCGGTGACGTGCAGCTGCAGCGCCATGCCGAAGCCGAACGTGGTGAGCACGTTGCTGATCGGCTGCATCAAGAACGCGAAGCGATACGGCACGCGCGCGCTCAGGCGCAGCATCGCGAAGTTCATGTCGGGGTCTTTGCCCTCGATGTTGGTGAACTGGTGGTGCTTCACGTTGTGCACCTTCTTCCAGCTCTCCTCGTCGACCGGCGACTCCCAGTCGAACGTGGCCGAGGCGTACTTCTCGCAACCGGGCAGGCCGTCGTAGCAGCCGTGCAGGGCAGGGTGCCCGATCTCCATCAGCTCCAGCGCCTTGTGCACGAACAGCGCGCCCACGCCGAGGCTGAAGGTGAACGGATCGAAGCTGAGCTGGATCAGCGTGCGACCCGCGATCTCCATGCGCCGCGAGAGCTTGCCGACGCTGAGGATGTGCTCGGCGTCCTGCTGACCGAGCTCGGACTCGATCTCCGCCTTGAGCTCATCGAGCGCGCGTCCGAACGCCGCGATGCGGGCATCGTCCTGCGCGAACTTCAGCGGGACGCTCTTGTTGTTGTTGGTGGTGGTGGTGCTGGTACTGCGACGTGTCGTGCCGACGACTTCAAGCATCTTGGGCTCCTTCACAGTTCGACTTCGACCGCACCACGCGGGATCGAGACGCAGGGGAAGATGAACTCTTCGCCCGTGCCTGACTCGAGGCCGGTCGTGATGTCCGTAACCACTCCGCTCATCTTCTTGCAGCGGCAGGTGCCGCAGTTGCCGGCGCGGCAGCCCCACTCGACCGGGATGCCGAGCCGCTCGGCCTCGTCGAGGATGGTGCGCGGTGTGCTCGACATGCTCTCGCCGCCGGACTTCGCGAAGCGCACCAGCTGGCCGTGGCCGATGAACGCGCTGGCATCGAAGTCCACGCCGAAGCGCTCGTAGCGCAGCTTGGACAGCTCGGCGCCGTGCTCCTCCAGCGTCTTCACGACCGCCTTCATGAAGCCCGACGGGCCGCACATGAAGGTATCGAGCTCGCGGAACTTCGGCGCCACCTCGTGGAGCAGCTCGGCGGTGAAGCGACCGACCGGGCCCTGCCACGCGCTGTCGCCCTCTTCCACCACGAACACCAACCGCACGTGCGGCGCGTACTCGGCGATGCGCTTGAGCTCCTCGTGGAAGATGATGTCGCGGGGCGAGCGGGCGAAGTGCACGAACGTGATCGGCAGCTCCTCCTCGGTCACCAGCTGGCGCAGCATCGACATCACCGGCGTGATGCCGCTCCCG
>DASUME010000123.1:0-17995 GCA_036277895.1 Polyangiales bacterium | reverse complement strand
GCTGCGCGTGAGCGTGGATGAGCTACGCGGCCTGCTGGAGGACGCAGGCTTCGCACCGAAGTCGCTCGAGATCCGCGAGTCGCCCACGGTGCATGCGAACCCCGAAGCTGCGATCGAGTTCTCGCAGGCGAGCTCGTTCGGCAATTTCTTCGGCCACCTGCCCGAGGCTCTGCGCCCGCAAGCACGCGCGGAGATCGCGAAGGGTCTCGAGCAGACACGCACGCCCCAGGGCATCCCGCAGCGGGGGGCGCGCATTTACGCTATCGCTAGCAAGCGCTGACGACGCTTGATGGCGTGAGGGGGCTCCGCTCGCTCGTCTTGGGCGGGCTTGTGGTGGCAGATAGGGGTGGGGCACGCTGCGCGGGCATGCATGGAGCTGGGGGGCGCAGAGTCCGCGCTCGCCTCACTCCTGCGGCCGGCGCGGCATCAGTGCAGGCAGAATGGGTGCAGTGCTCTGCCGCACCATTGGGCGCCGTTCTCTCGCTGATGCGTAGGTCGGACTGATGCCTCAGCTTGCTTGGTTCACGTACGCGCGGTTTTAGCCCCCATCTCCATGAATGCCCGCTCCGCGGGAGTGGCCGCTGCAGCGGTGGAGGGGCCCGCCCAGACTTCGCTCGCTTCGCTCTGCGAGAGTGGGGGAAGTGGCGCTGGTGAGCGAGGGCGGCCAACACGCGCGGTGAACGCACTCGCTCACGCGCGTTGTCTTTTCACTCTCGTGTGAGCGCAGCGAGCGAGTCTTGGCGCGGGCCCTCCACCCTGGCGGCCGTCGAGACCGCGGAGCGGGCCTGCATGCAGCGGTGGACTAAAACCGCGCGTACGTGAACCCAGCATGCGGAGGCGTCAGTTCTATCGAGATGCCTCGACGAGAACGGCGTGAAGTGGTGCGGCATAGCACTGCACCGTAACTGCCTGCACCGATACCGCACCGGCCGCAGGAGTGAGGCGAGCGCGGACTCTGCGTCCTCCGCTGCATGCAGGCCCGCGCAGCGTGCCCCCACCGCCTGCACCGTCGATGCCCGCGCCATGACGAGCGAGCGGAGCGAGTTAGCCCGCGATCGCTTTCGCGATCACCTCTTGGCTAGCGGTGACGTTGGGGCCTTGGACGTTGTCGGCCAGGCCGAAGCGGCGGTTCCGTTGCTGGAAGGCGTGGATGGCGCTGTAGAGGTCGCGTTGGCCGAACTCGGGCCAGAGCTTCGGGCTGAAGAACAGCTCGGCGTAGGCGCCCGCCCAGATCAGGAAGTTGCTGGTGCGGAACTCGCCGCCGGTGCGGATGAGCAAGTCCACCGGGCCGACGTCGAGCGTCGGCAGCACCGCGCTGATCGCGGCTTCGTTCACGTCCTCCGGCTTCATCTCGCCGCGCGCCACGCGGCGCGCCAGCTCCTGGGCTGCGTCGGCGACTTCTTCGCGGCCGCCATACGAGAGGCAGATGGACAGCGTCATCCCCTTGTTCGGCGCGCTGACCGCGGTGAGGTCGTTGACCAGCTTCAGCAGGTGTGGGGGCAAGCGGTGGATGCGACCCACCGCGCGGAAGCGGATGCTGTTGTTCAGCAGCGTGTCGCGCTCGCCAACGATGTACTCCTGCAGCAGCTCCATCAGGGCGCTGACCTCCTCTTCGGGTCGCGCCCAGTTCTGCTCGCTGAAGGCGTAGACGGTCAGCGCCTTCACGCCGAGCCGGCGGCTCGAGGTGATGATCTCGCGCACCGACTTCGCACCTTCTCGGTGGCCCTCCCAGCGCGGACGACCGCGCTCCTTGGCCCAACGGCCATTGCCATCCATGATGATCGCGACGTGGTGCGGAAGTCGATTAAGCTCTACAAGTGACACGGTAATTGCCGGTTACCACGCATCGGTCCCCTGGGGCAACCGCGTCGCCACCAGTTGGTGGTGCGGCATTGAATTGGCCGCAGCGGCTGGTTACCGGTAGCAGATGCCGCGGGTGCGGGGGTCGAGTGAGCTTGGGGCTGCGCTCGACAAGAAGGGCCGGGGACAGAGCCGATGGCTGAGCGAGACTTGTACGCCGAGTTGGGGTTGAAGAAGGGTGCGTCGAAGGACGAGATCAAGAAGGCGTACCGCAAGCTCGCGCGCGAGCTCCACCCGGACCGCAACCCCGACAACCCGAAGGCCGAGGAGCGCTTCAAGCGCGTCTCGTACGCGAACGACATCTTGGCTGACGAGAAGAAGCGCGGGCTCTACGACGAGTTCGGCGAAGTGGGTCTGCGCGACGGCTTCGACGCAGATGCTGCGCGGGCGATGCGCGCGCGGGCGCGTGGCGTCGGCGGACCGGGTGGTGCGGGCTTCAACTTCGAGGAGATGTTCGCGGGTGCGCAGCGCGGAGGCAATCGTCGCTCGGGCTTCGGCGGGACGCTCGAGGACTTGTTTGGCGGCGGCATCGACGAGCTGTTCGGACGAGGTGGTGCTCCCGCGTCGGGCTTCGGCGGGCGCGCGACGACCAGTGCGAAGGCACCGGATCAGGAGAGCGAAGTCACCGTCAGCTTCGAGGAAGGTTTCCAGGGAGTCGAGCGCGAGCTGACCATCTCGGAGGGGACCAACTCGCGAACCATTCGGGTGCGGATTCCGGCAGGCGTCGAGGACGGCGGCAAGGTCCGACTGCGAGGACAGGGCGCTGCGGCCGGGACCGCGATGGCCGGTGACATCGTTCTCACCGTTCGGGTTGGCGAGCACAAGCTCTTTCGCCGCGACGGCGAAGATCTCCACCTGGAGGTCCCCGTGACCCTCGGCGAAGCGTGGAACGGCGCGAGCGTGAAGGTGCCCACGCCCGACGGCGAGGTGTCCTTGAAGCTTCCGGCTCGGGTGCAGAGCGGCGGAAAGCTGCGCCTGAAGGGGAAGGGTATGCCGAAGCGCGGCGGCGGCCGCGGCGATCTGTTTGCGCACGTGCAGGTGCGTTTACCCGACGGCCACGACCACGCGCTGATTGGCAAGGCGATCGCCGAGCTCGAGTCGCATTACGCCGAGGACGTGCGCGCCGCCCTAAAGCACTGAGGACCTGTTTCACGTGAAACAGCGGACCAGCCCTGCGGCTCCGCCCGGTGTGTTTCACGTGAAACGGCCCCTCGCACTGTCGGACCGTTTCACGTGAAACAGTCTGCGCGAACCCTCCCGCGCGGATGGGAAGCGCGGTCCACGGTGCTAGGCTGCCCGCCTCGATGGACTTTCGTCAGCGGGTACGGGAAGAGCTCGGCGCGATTGAGGCACGTGGTCTGAGGCGTCGAGCCCGACGGGTCGAGGGGCCGCAGGGACCGCGGCTCTGGGTCGACGGGCGTTACGTCATCGGGCTCTGCTCGAACAACTACCTCGGCCTCGCCCGGCACCCGGCGCTGCTGAGCGCGATGCGGGACGCGCTCGACAACGAGGGCCTGGGCTCTGGAGCCTCCCGGCAGATCTCCGGCAGCATGCGCGCCCACCGGCAGGCCGAAGCGGCGCTCGCGCAGTACGTCGGACAGCCAGCAAGCGTGCTCTTCTCGAGCGGCTACGCGTGCAACGTCGGGGTCATCCAGGGCCTCGTCGAGCGCGGCGACATCGTGTTCAGCGACCGGCTGAACCACGCCAGCCTCATTGACGGCGCCCGCCTGTCGCGTGCCGAGGTGGTCATCTACGACCATGCAGACCCGGCCGATCTCGAGCAGAAGCTGCGTGCTCACCGCGCGCGCGGCCGCACGGCGCTGGTCGTGACCGAGTCCATGTTCTCGATGGACGGAGACGTGCCGGCCATCGCCGAGCTTGCGCGGCTCGCCCGAGAGCATGAGGCCGGCTTCGTCGTGGATGAGGCGCACGCCCTCGGGGTGCTCGGCTCGGGAGGCCGGGGCGTCTGCCACTCACTCGGCATCGTGCCGGACGTCTTGATCGGCACGCTCGGCAAGGCGTTCGGGTCCGAGGGCGCATTTGCGTCCGGCTCCGATGCCGTCGTCGACCTCCTGCGCCAGCGTTCCCGTTCGTATGTCTTCTCGACCGCGCCCGCCGCGCCGATCGCGGCCGTCGCGGTGGCGGCCGTGAAGCTCGTCTCCGAGGCCGAAGGCTTGCGCGAGACCCTGCGCCGACACGGTAAGCGGCTGCGTGAGGGCCTGCGCGACCTCGGCTACGACGTGCTGCGCGGCGAGGGTCCGATCATCCCGGTGATGGTGGGAGAGCCGGGCCCGACCATGGAGCTCTCGCGCCGCCTGTTCGAGCAGGGCGTGTTCGTGCACGGCGTGCGTCCGCCGACGGTGCCAGACGGGACCGGGCGCCTACGTGTGGTTCCGATGGCGAGCCACACGACCGAGGACATCGAGGACGCGCTTCAGGCCTTCGCAGAGGTCGCCCGATGAGGGGCATCTTCGTCAGCGGGACGGGGACGGGCGTGGGCAAGACCTTCGTCACCCGCGCCATCGCCGCCGCGCTTCACGCCTCGGGCAAGCGCGTGGCGGCGATCAAGCCCGTGGAGACGGGCGTGGTCGGCGACCAGGCCAGCGACGCAGCGGCGCTGGCGCAGGCGAGCGGACGCCCGGAGCTCGCCGAGGCGCGCGGCTTCTACCGTCATGAGCTGCCACTCGCTCCGTACGCGGCGGCCCTCGAGACCGGAACGCCGCCCCCGGCGGTGCGTACGCTCGTCGATGCCGTTCACCAGGCGGCCCGTGGTTCGGAGCTCGCGCTGGTGGAAGGTGCGGGTGGGCTGTTCGTCCCGATCGACCGGCGCGACACGATGGCGGAGCTCGTCGCGGCGCTGGGCTTGCCCTTGCTGCTGGTCGCGCCGAACGCGCTCGGCGTGCTCTCGACGGCGCTCACCACGGCCGAGTGCGCGCGCGTGCGCGGCATCGAGCTGCGCGGCATCGTGCTGATCGACCCGAAGAGTGCAGCCGAAGACCCGAGCGTGCGCACCAACGCGCGCATCCTGGACGAGCGCCTCGGCGCGCCCGTGTTCGAGTTCCCGCAGACGGATGACAGCGACGCAGCGCTCGCCGCCGCCGCCGCCAGCAGCGGGCTGCTCTCGGTCGTGCTCGACGCGCGCTAGCCACTCTGGTCTCGAACGAGACTTGATTAGCAATGCCGCCGGGGTACGTTGGCGCCACCATGGCGAACCGCGTGATCAACTTCAACCCCGGTCCGGCGGCGCTCCCGCTCGAGGCTCTGGAGCGCGCCCAGCGCGAGCTGATCGACTGGGAGGGGACGGGCATGTCCGTCCTCGAGCACAGCCACCGCGGCAAGGACTACGACCGCGTCCACAACGAGGCGATCGATCTGGTGAGCGAGCTGTGCGGCCTGTCGGACGAGTACCAGGTGCTCTTCCTCCAGGGCGGAGCCACCCAGCAGTTCGCGCAGGTGCCGATGAACCTGCTGCCGCAGGGCCGCAGCGCCGACTACCTGATGACCGACGTCTGGAGCGAGAAGGCGTACTCCGAGGCGCAGTTCATCGGCAGGGCGCGCATCGCCGCCAGCACGAAGGAGAGCGACGGCGTGTACCGCCGGGTGCCGCGCCAGAACGAGCTGCAGCTCGATCCCAACGCGGCCTACGCGCTCCTGTGCAGCAACAACACGGTGATGGGCACGCAGTACCACGAGTTCCCAGACACCGGCTCGGTGCCGCTCGTGGTCGACATGTCGAGCGACATCCTGTCTCGGCCGCTCGACTTCTCGCGCTTCGGGCTCGTCTTCGCCGGCGCGCAGAAGAACATTGGGCCGGCCGGCGTGACCGTGGTGATCGCGCGCAAGTCCTGGCTGGCCGAGGGCCGCGAGGACATCCCGAAGATCTTCCGATACAAGGAGCACGCGAAGGAGAACTCGCTGCTCAACACCTGCCCCACGTTCGCGATCTACCTGCTGCGCAACGTGCTCCAGGTACTGAAGGAGTCCGGGGGACCCGCAGCGGCCGAGACGCGCAACCGCAAGAAGGCCTCGCTGATCTACGAGATGGTCGACGCGAACCCAGGCTTCTTCCGCGCGCAGGTCGAGCGCGAGAGCCGGTCGATCATGAACCCGGTGTTCCGTCTGAGCTCGCACGAGCTCGACATGAAGATGGTGGCCGAGGCGAAGGAAGCCGGCTTCGCGGGCATCAAGGGCCACAAGCTGGTCGGCGGCATCCGCGTCTCCATCTACAACGCGATCACCGAAGATCAGGTCGCGCAGTTCGTGGACTGGGCGCGCGGCTTCGCCAAGCGCAACGGCTGAGCCGGAGCTCGATGGATCACGCCGAGCAAATCGCGAAGTACGAGGACGAGATCCGAAGGCTCGACGTGCTCGACAAGGAGCTCGACGTGCTGCTCGAGCACGCGCCCCGCTACGCGCTGCTGGCCGTGCTCGCGCCTGCTGTCTGGTACTTCTTCGGCGGCGGCTGGGCGCTCGTCGAGCTGCTCGTCACCGGCGCGCTCGTGGGCACCCAGATGTACCTGCTCAAGATGCGCAAGAGCGAGAATCGCTGGAACCGGGAGAGCCTGGTCGAAGACGTGCGCCGGATCCGCGCAGAGCAGGTCTGGGCCTCCGAGCGCCCGAGCGCGGGCTAGCACTACTGCGTCACGCCTCGCTACTGCGGCCGCCGACCCACCATTTTTGCGGCCGCGTGCTCACTGCGCGCTGCTTCAGCAGCGCTCCGCTCCGCGCCACGACCGCAAAAACGGCGCCTCGACGCCCTCGCTACGCGATCCGTGCCGCAGTAGTGCTAGTCGAACAGCGCGAGCTGGCGCTTGGGTCGCGCGAAGTGCTTGGGGGCAGGCTGCTCGGCGACGCGCTGCTTGTTGAGGCCGAGTCGACTGCAGTGCACCTCGAACATCTGCTCGATGAGCTGCCAGCGCTTGCCCTGCCCGCTCCTACGCTGGCCGAAGCGCGGGTCGTAGAGCTGGCCGCCGCGCATCTCCATCAGCGCGTGCGTGATCTTCTCGACCCGCTTCGGGTGCAGGCCCTCGCGGATGCGCTCGAAGAACACGTCCTTCACCTCGCCGGGCAAACGCAGCAGCGACATGAACGCGCGCGAGGCGCCGGCCTCCCTGGCCTGCTCCAACAACGTCGGCACGTCGCTGTCGTTCAAGCCCGGGATGATCGGCGACAGCGAGATGCCGGTGGCGACACCCTCCTCGCGCAGCAGGCGCAGCGTCTCGAAGCGCCTCGCGATCGGCGACGCGTATGGCTCGAGCCCGCGCCGCACCTCTTCGTCGAGGAACGGGATCGTGACGAACACCTCAGCTCCGGCGGCGCGCGCGAGCTGGCCGAGCAAGGCGATGTCCCGCTGGATCACGCCGCCCTTGGTGATGATCGCGATCGGGTTCCGGAACTCCAGGCACGCCTCCAGGCAGCGGCGCGTGAGCTGGTAGCTCGCCTCCAGCGGCTGGTAGCAATCGGTGTTGCCGGAGAACACGATCGCCTCGCCCGTCCAGCTGCGCCGGCCGAACGTCTCGCGCAGCAGCTCGGCGGCGTTGGTCTTCACCATCAGCTTGCGCTCGAAGTCCGTGCCGGCGCCGTGGCCGAGCCGCTGGTGCGACGGCCGCGCGTAGCAGTAGGCACAGCCGTGGTAGCAGCCCTGGTACGGGTTGAGGCTGTACGTGAACGGGATGTCGGGGCTGTCGTTCTTGCTGAGGATCGAGCGCGACTCGATCTCGTAGACCTCGAGCTCCACGTCCGGGCGCGGACCGAGCCACTCGACGTGCGCTTCGTGCCAGGGGTTCGGCGGATTGGAGATCGGACGCCGCATGCCGTGAAGCATGGCTCGATGCTGAGCATTTGTACAGTTGTGGTTGCACGAAAGTCGACGGGAAGCCGACTCTCGCGTTTGCGTCGGAAGCGTCGCGTGCGCGAGACGCGTTCAGCGCACGCACGGAAGGGGAACACGATGAGATCGGCTTTGCGCACTTTGAGTCTTGGACTGCTCGCGATCACCGCCGCCGCCTGCGAGGACGGCCTCAGCTTCTGCACCGACCGCAACGACGCGGGCCAGTGTCCCGACGTCCCCGACTTCATCTTCGACGCCAGCATCGACGCCACCACCCCACCCTCCGACGCCGGCTCTGACGCCCGCCCCGCCGACGCGACCACCGCCGACGCAACCGTGAGCATCGACGCGAGCACGGACGCCGGCACCGATGCCGGCGCGCAGGCCAGCTACGACGTTGAGGACTTCTGCGCCGCTCAATACGCGGTCGCTCGCGCATGGCGTGACAAGTTCGATCAGTGCTGCGGCACGCTGAACAACGACCAGACCAAGTCCCGCGACGAGCTCCTGGCCAACGCGTTCCAATACGCGAATGCCGTGATGGACTCCGTCGCGAGCTGCGTTAGCGGAATCAACGGCTCGCTTGGCCCGAACCTCACCTACGTACCGACGGCCGCCGTTGCTTGCGCAGACAAGTTCGCGGCTCAGTTCAAGGCGCCTCCAGCCGACTGTCCGCAAGGCGGCTTCCCGATCGAGAGCATCGAGTCCGACATCGGTCACGGGATACAGGACGTCACCCAGATCCCGGAGTGCCGTGCGGCGTTCGTTGGCAAGCTGGCGCTCAACGCCCAGTGCACGAACACCTTCACGTGCCAGTCCGGCCTGCGCTGCATCGGCAGCACCGGCGCGAAGTTCTGCGTACAACCGCGCACGAACGGCATGACGTGCGGCGAGAGCAGCGAGTGCGCCGACGGTCTTCAGTGCGTCGGCTCTTCGGCCAGCGGAGCGGGAGGACGGGTCTGCCGCCCCGTGGAGGAACCGGTCGAGCTCAACTCAAACTGCGAGCGGTCGACCGAGTGCCGCGTCGGCACGCTCTGCTTCTCGACCTGCGTGCCGCCTGAGAACACCGCGCTCTGCGCTCAATGAGTAGGCGACGGAAATAAAAAAGGCAGCTGGCGGGGGGATGCCGAGCTGCCTGGCGCAACCGCAGAACCGGGGGGATGGCTCTTGGCGCGGCGCGCATCTCTCCGTACTGCTAGGGGTGTGCCAAGGGTGGGTTCTGCAGAACTGCTTGCGTTTCTGGCAAGCAGTGGGCGCGGAATCGTGCGCGGCTGCAATCGGTTGCAAAGCCGCGTTGCAGGAATGGAGATCGCGCTCGATAACCGGGCTCAGTGCTTGGCCGGCAGGCGGACTTTGGCCGGCAGCGGGAGCTCCCACGGGTGCTCGGGGTCGCCGAGCGCGTGGTAGCGGCTCCAAGCGGTGATCACGCGGCGCACGTAGTTCCGCGTCTCGTGCACCGGGATCAGCTCGACCCAGAGATCGAGCTCGTGCTCATGCTTGCCGGTCCACTCGTCGACCTTCAGCGTGCCCGCATTGTAAGCGGCGATCGCGAGGGGGAACTGGTCGTCGTACTGCGCGACCAGGCCGGCGAGGTACGCGGCCCCCAGCGTGATGTTCACGTGCGGGCGCATCAGGTCGCTGCGCGTGCCGTGGATGCCGATGCCCTTCGCGACCGTGGCCGCCGTCTCGGGCAGCAGCTGCATCAACCCGAGCGCGTCCGCGCCCGAGATCGCCCTGGGCTTGTAGTGACTCTCGACCTGCATGTGCCCGTAGAACAGCGATGGATCGAGCTTGCGCCGGCCGGTCTGCTCGGTGACCACGCGCACGTACGGGCGCGGCAACAGCGCCTCCCAGATCCACGCGCGTCCCGCATCCGGCGGACCCTCGAGCGCGCGCTCGAACAGCGGCTCGGCGGCGACGAACAGGCGGTTCGCCTCGCCCGCCTCGCGCATCGCCGCCGCCCGCTTGGCGCGATCCGGCTCGGCCCCGAGGAAGCGGCTCACCGCGTCCGCCGCATCCGAATACAGCCCGATCTCGCGATAGAACTGCACCTCGGGCGGCAGGCCCTTCAGCTTGGGCAGCGCCAGCGGTGCGGGCGTGTCCGCGTACGCACGCGGCGTCACGCCCATCGCCATCAAGCGCCGCGCCGCCATCTGTGCGTAGTAGCCAAGCCGGTCCTCGGCGATCGCGCGGAGGAACAGCTCCTTGGCGCGCGCTTCGTTCTTCTCCAGCTGGGCCGCCCGCCCCTGCCAGTAGATCGCGCGCGCGCGCTCGAGGTCCGCGCCGACGGCGCGCTCGTAGTCGAGCAGCCACTTGGCGGCCTCTTTGGGCGCCTTCTTCTCGATCGCGTGGAAGCCGAGGTACCAGATCGCGTCGCGCTTCAGGCCCGGCGCCTGCGCGGCGTACTTCGAGCTGATGAAGGCCTTGAGGTCTTCGCTCGCGCTCGGCAGGTTCTCGCGCGCGCTCAGCCAGGCGGCGAGGTACAGCGCATCGGGCGTCAGCTTGCTCGCCTTGTACTTCGCGGCGAACGCCCGGTACTGCTTGATCGCGCTCTTGTCGTCGCCGGCGCGCGAGGTCGCACGCGCCGCGTGGAACGCGTCGTAGTCCACGGTCGCGCTGCCGAGCTTGACCGCTTGCTGGAACGCCTTGTGCGCCTCGGGGTAGCGCTTTCGGGTGCGAAACAGCGTCTCGCCGCGCAGGTGCCAGAGCTGCGCCTCCAGCTTCTTGTCCTTCGGCGCCGGCACCTTCTCCAGCTCGTCGTACGCGCGCTCGGGATCGCGCGCGCCGAGGAAGGCCTCCGCGCGCCGCATACTCTCCTCGGGCGTCAGCTTGATCGGACCGGCCTTCTCCAGAAACTTCTGCACCGTGTCCACGTCGCGGTGCGCCGGCTGCTCGATGTAGAACGAGCGCGCGAGCGGCTTGGCGGCCGCGTCGTCGTTGAGCGCGATCAGCGAGCGCACATACAGCGAGCGCCCTTCGGCGTCCTTCGCGTTGCCGAGCAACTGCTTCACCTTGGCGTAGTCGCCCGACGCGAACGCACAGCGCGCGTTGAGGCGCTCGCTCGACTTGCTGGTCGACTTGATCGCGTCGCAGCGCCCGGCGCGCGCGGCCCAGTCGATGCGCAGCTCGGCCAGATCGCGCACCACGGCGGCGGGCCACTCCGACAGCGGCTTCTCGGACTTGGCGAGCGCCTCGTCGTAGCGCCCGAGCTCGGCCAGCGTGCGCACGCGGAGGTAGCTGAGGTCCGCGGCCGAGGGCGCCCGGTCCAGCGAGGCGAGTGTGTCCTCGTAGCGGCCCTCGTCGAAGGCGGCCACCGCGTCGAAGCGGTCGCCGGCGTCGTTGGCGTGCACGCCAAACGCGCTGAGCAGCACGAGGCAGGCGATGGAGAAGGCGAAGTGGGTCGCTGGCACGGGGAGGATCGATTGTCTATGCTCGGCGCCCCATGCGCCACAAGCTGTTGATCGCCGCGGTTCTTCTCACGGCAGCGCTCGTGGCCGCCTGCGCCCCGAAGCTCGGCGACGACTGCAATAACACGCTCGAGTGTTCCGCCCTCGGCGACCGATATTGCGATGTCTCGCAGCCCGGCGGATATTGCACGATACAGAACTGCGAGCCGGGGGCATGCGGTGACGAAGGCGTTTGCGTGCGATTCAAGCCGGACGAGCCCCGGCTCTCGAGCAGCTGGTGCATGGCCAAGTGCAGCGGCAGCTGTGATCGCGACAAGTACACGTGCACCAGCGCGGCGACCCTCAACGAGGCGCTGCCCGACGGAACCAGCACGGGACCGCGCCGTGCCGAGGTGCTCGACAGCAAGACCGGGCAGCGCTTCTGCATCGCGCGTGAAGACGAGGAGTAGAGGTTGAGCGCGGGGGCTCTGCGCTACCTGCTCTATCGAACGTCGCGTGCGGCGCTGACCGCCTTCGCGGTCGTGACCCTGGTGTTCGTGTTGATACGCGCGGTGCCCGGCGATCCGGTCGACGCGATGTTGGGCGAGCAGGCGGCGCCCGAGGACCGTGCGGCGGTTCGGCACGCTCTGCACCTCGATGAGGCCCTGCCCGCGCAGTACGCGCGCTTCTTGGGCGACGTCGCGGACGGCTCCCTCGGGCGCTCATTCCGTGCGCCCGATACCAGCGTGCGCACGCTGATCGCGGACGCGTTTCCCCCGACCGTGCAGCTCGCGGCCTGGTCGCTCGCGCTCGCCTGGTCGCTGGCGTTGCCTTTGGGTGTGTTGGCGGCGGCCAAGCGCGGCACGATGATCGATCGCGCGGCCTCGGTGTTCGCACTCACGGGCCTCGCGTTGCCCACGATCTGGCTGGGGCCGCTGCTGGTGTTGGTGTTCGCGGTGAAGCTGCGCTGGCTGCCCTTGCCCGGCGACGATCCCACCGCGGCCGGTGCGCTGGTCTTGCCGGCGATCACGATCGGGCTCGCGTTGGCCGCCGGACTCACACGGCAGACGCGTGCGGCCATGGTCGAGGTGCTGTCGATGCCTTACGTCTCGGCCGCGCGCGCGCGCGGCGTGACGGCGCTGCGCGTTTTCTTCCAGCACGCGCTGCGCAACGCGCTGCTGCCGGTGATGACGCTCGGCGCGGCGCAGATCGGCGCCCTGCTCTCGGGCGCCGTGATCGCCGAGAAGATCTTCGAGCGACCCGGGCTCGGTACGCTGTTCCTCGAGGGCTTCTTCGCCCGCGACATCCCGGTGGTGCAAGGAGTCGTGCTGCTGGTGGGCATAATCTACGTGGCGGTCAACGTGCTGCTCGACTTCGCGTATACGCTGGTGGACCCGCGGGTGCGGCTGTCGTGAAGCGCCTGCTGCATGCGCCGTCGGCCTGGATCTGCGCGGCCTTTCTGCTGCTGGCGCTGCTCGGGCCGTTCGTGATCCGCACCTCGCCCGAGGCGATCGACCTCGCGCACATGTACGAGCTGCCGAGCAGAGAGCACTGGCTCGGCACCGCGGACAACGGCGTAGATCTGGCGAGTGCGCTCGCGCATGGAGCGCGCCTGGCGGCGATCATCTCGGTCAGCGTCGTCGGCATCTCGCTCTCACTCGGTGCGCTGCTCGGTGCGTTGGCGGGCCTGCGTGGTGGGCGCTTCGAGGCGGCGGTAATGGCGCTGTGCGATCTGCTGCAGGCGTTCCCGGCGGTGCTGCTCAACATTGCGCTGCTGTCGGTGGTGGCGCGGCCCTCGGTGGAGCACGTGGTGCTCTCGCTGTCGGTCAGCGGCTGGGTGTTGTACGCACGTCTGGCGCGGGCCGAGGTTCTGTCATTGCGCGAGCGCGAGTTCGTGTCGGCGGCTCGCGCGCTGGGGGCGACCGAGGCCCGGGTGTTGTTCCTGCACCTGCTGCCCAACCTCGGTGGCCCGCTGCTGGTCCAGGCGACGACGAACTTCGGCGGCGTGATCCTGATGGAAGCAACGCTATCTTTCCTCGGGCTCGGACCGGCCCGCGCGGTTTCGTGGGGCGCGTTACTCGACCAGGGAAGCTCGGTTCTGCTGCGGTTTCCTCACGTCGCGATGGTGTCCGGGTTCGCGATCGCGAGCGTCGTGCTGGGGTTCAACCTGGCGGGCGATGTCGTACGGGAGGCGCTCGACCCACGGTTACGAGGGCGCCGGTAGCGCATCAGGCTTGCCACCACCTACGCACCCTGTAAAAAAGAGGGTTCAATGGGCGCGCTGGACGGCCGACATTCGAGCTTGTGGCTGATCGGCGCGCTGATGTTCCTCCTCGGCGCGTGCGTGGAACAGGCTCGCTCGGAGTACGTGGTCGGTGAGCACCCGCAGACCATGCCGTCGCCCAGCGTGGCGCCCCCGGTCGAGGTCGACGTGGGCGAGGTCAGCGTGCGCACGAACGCGCCCGCCAACTTCGAGGTCGACAACTTCTTCGGCGAGCGCGTGGACGGACCGCTGAAAGAGGCGCTGCTGACCGGGCGCATCAAGAGCGTCGAGAAGGGCAAGGGCGGGCGCAGCCTCGGCTTCAAGCTGATGCTCGACACCGGCGAGAAGGCGTACTTCAAGGCGCACCAGACATTCTCGGCCGCGAACTGGTTCGGCGAGGTCGCCTCGTACCACCTCGATCGCTTGCTCGGCATCGGGCGCGTGCCGATGGTGGTGAGCCGGACCTTCGCCTGGGAAGAGCTGGCGCCGGCCGCGGGCAAGGACGTGCGCAAGTCCGAGATCATCGTCAACGGCTCCGAGGTGCAGGGTGCGCTGGTCGCCTGGGTGCCGGGTGGGCTCTCGCCGCTTCCGCACCAGCCGGGCTGGGAGCGCTGGGTGCGCGTACAGCACTGGCCCACGTCGGCGATCTCGCCGTTCCAGCGGCCGTCGATCTGGGCGTCGCAGCTGCAGAACAAGGGGGCACCGATCAGCAAGGAGGAGCGCACGCGCCGCCGCTTGCTGCGTCCTGAGCCGGATCGCGACGACCGCGCGTGCGAGCTGAGCGACCTGGTGGTGTTCGACTACCTGACGCGCAATGGCGACCGCTGGGGTGGCGACAACGCGAACGTGTTGATCCGCGGCGGCGCCAAGGGTCCGCTGGTGTTCCTCGACAACGGCGCGTCGTTCGAGCCGGGTGAGAAGCGGCCGAGCTTGATGGAGGCGCGCCTGCACGTGCTGCAGCGCTTCCGTCGGCGCACGATCGCGGCAGTGCGCGCGTTCGACATGGAGAAGTTCAAGAAGCGGCTGGCGACCGAGCTGATCCAGCCGGTGCTCGACGAAAACCAGATCGACGGCCTGCGGCAGCGTCGCGATCACCTGCTGGAGTGGGTGGCGCAGAACGAAGCGCAGTTCGGCGAGGCGATCTGGGCGTGGGAGTAATGTCGCTTTACGGTGCCGCTCGCGTGCGTTAAATCGCCGCGCATGAGCGAGTCACCGAAGGCAGCAGGGTTTCGTCAGCCTGCGGAGTGGGCGCCTCACGCTGCATGCTGGGTGGCGTGGCCTTCGTTGGCGGAGCTGTGGCCGCAGCTGGACGAGGTCCAGGCCTCGTTCACCGCGATGTGCCGCGGCATCGCGCACGGCGACGGCAACGTGCGCGGCGAGCGGCTGGAGGTGCTGGTGCGCGACGCCGAGGCGCGTGCGCAGGCCGAGCGTGCGCTCGCGGGCTTGAACGTGCGCTTCCACGAGATCGTGTTCGGCGACATCTGGATGCGCGACATCGCGCCCGTGTTCCTGACCGACCGTCGTGGCGAGCTCGCCAGCGTGCGGTTCACCTTCAACGGCTGGGGCGGCAAGTACAGCTACGAAGGTGACGATCGTGTGGCGCGCCAGGTGCAGGACGCGCTCGCGCTGCCGAAGTTCGTGAGCTCGCTGGTGTGCGAAGGCGGCGCGATCGAGTGCGACGGCGAGGGCTTGTTGCTCACCACGCGCGACGTGGTGCTCAACCCGAACCGCAACCCGGGGCTGAGCGAGGCCGAGGTCACGCGCGCGCTCGAGGACGCGTTCGGCGCCACGCGTGTGGTCTACGTCGACAACGGGCTGCTCAACGATCACACGGACGGCCACATCGACAACACCGCGCGCCTCATCGGCGTGAACCGTGTGTTGTGCATGCGCCCGCAGCAGAACGATCCCAATCGCGAGGTGCTCGGCGAGATCGAGCGCTCGTTGCGCGAAGCCGGGCTCGACGTGGTCACGCTTGGCTCACCGGGACTGGTGACCGGGCGCGACGGGCGTGCGCTGCCGGCGAGCTACCTCAACTTCTACATCGCGAACGCCGCGGTGGTGGTGCCGGTGTTCGGCTCGCCGCACGATCACGAAGCGCTGCGCGCGCTCGAGCAGCTGTTCCCGGGCCGCGCGGTGTTCGGCGTGCCGGCGAAGGTGCTGGTCGAAGAAGGCGGCACCGTGCACTGCATCACGCAACAGGAGCCCAAGGCGCCTTAGGTTCGCTCTATTCCTCGGAGGAAACGATGACGGTTCGGGTGGCTGCCATTCAGTGTTCGCTCGGCGGTGACTACGAGCAGAACGTGACCAAGGTCGAGGGGCTGGTGCGCGAGGCCGCCAGGCGGGGCGCGCAGATCGTGCTGCCTTCGGAGCTGTTCGCGGGCATCTACTGGTGCCGGCACGAGACCGCGGAGTTCTTCGCGTGGGCGGAGCCGTTCGAGGACAGCAAGACGATCGAGCGCTTCGCGAAGCTCGCGGGGGAGCTCGGCATCGTGTTGCCGATCTCGTTCTTCGAGCGCGACGGCCAGCAGTACTACAACTCGATCGCGATCGCGGATGCCGACGGCAGGGTGCTCGGGCGCTATCGCAAGAGCCACATCCCGGACGGCCCCGGCTACGAAGAGAAGTTCTACTTCCGGCCCGGTGCCGACGGCTTCAAGGTGTGGAAGACGCGCTTCGCGACGATCGGCGTGGCGATCTGCTGGGACCAGTGGTTCCCCGAGGCGGCGCGCACGATGGCGCTGATGGACGCGGAGATCCTGTTCTATCCGACCGCGATCGGCAGCGAGCCGGAGGAGCCGGAGTTCGACACCAAGGATCCGTGGCAGCGCGCGATGGTCGGCCACGCGGTTTGCAACCACATGCCGCTGGTGGCCTCCAACCGCGTGGGTGACGAAGAGGGACAGCTGTTCTACGGCAGCTCGTTCATCTGCGACCACCGCGGCGACAAGCTGGCGGAGCTCGATCGCAAGGAGGAAGGCGTGATCACGGCCGACCTCGACCTCGAGAAGATCCGCGCCGAGCGCGCCACCATGGGCTTCTTCCGCGACCGCCGACCGGAGCTGTACGGGCTGATCAGCGAGCCTCGCTAAGCCTTGCGGCGCTTGAGCACGCTCAGCGCGAGCAACGCGAGCAGCGAGAGGTAGCCGGGCCAATCGCCGATGTAGGCGTAGACGTACTGCCCGTTCTCGAGCATCGGGACCTTGGCCGCGATGTTCTCGCGCGTGAACACGCCGGTGACGGCCATCAGCCGGCCCACGGGATCCACGATCGCGGTCACGCCGCTGTTGGTGCTGCGCACCAGCGCGCGGTGGTGCTCGACGGCGCGCAGCTTGGCGAGCGCGAGGTGCTGCCAGGGCTCGTGCGTATCGCCGAACCAGGCATCGTTGGTCATGTTGACCAGCAAGTGGGGATCGCCGGCGCGTACGGCGCGCGAGACGAAGCTCGGCAGCACATCCTCGTAGCAGATCAGCGCGGTCAGGCGGTAGCGACCGAACGGCATCGGCTGCACGTGCTTGCCCGACACGAAGCGGCCCGTGTGCGGCGACAGATCGTAGAGCTGCGGGAAGCGGTCGCCGAGCGGGATGTACTCGCCGAACGCGAGCAAGTACGTCTTGTCGTAGGTACCCACGACGTCGCCGTCGGAGTCGACCATGTAGGCCGTGTTGTACGGCTCGATCTCCTTGTTGCGCTCGCGGATCGACAGCCCGCCGAACAGCGTGGGGATGTGGATTTTGTCCTTGAACACGATCCGGCGCATGTTCTTGATGCGGTCCGGCAGGAACCAGGCGAACGCGGACTCGGGCCACACCAACAGATCGAGCTTGGTGGTCTTCATCAGCTCGAGCGTCTGGTCGATGTGGCGCTGCAGACCTTCTTCGGGATCGTCGCGCTTCTGGGTGAGGCCCATGTTGGTCTGCACGGTACCGACCGTGATCTGGTCGGACGCCGCCGCTTCCGTGTCCACGGCGTGGATGCGGTACGCGCCGTAGAGCAGCGTGGCCGCCCAGGCGCTGGCGATGATCACCACACGCTTGCGCTTGAAGGGCTGCCTGCGGATGAGCTTGTAGAGCTCGTAGAACGCAACCGACGAGGCGATCAACAAGCCGCTCAGCAGCAGCGGTCCACCGAGGTCCCCGACCTGGATCGCCAGCGGCAGGTCGTGCAGCGCGGCGCCGAAGTACTTGGTGAAGAGCTCCGGGAACACCCACTCCGAGAAGCACATCGCGATCAGCGCGGCGCCTAGGTTGCCGAGGCCGAGTCGTACGCGTGCATAGCGATAGAGCAGCGCCAGCAGCGTCAACCCGAGCGCCTGGTACGAGCACACGAGGATCATCAGGAGCGTGCAGATCGGCAGCGAGAAGCCGGAGAAGTTCTGCAGCGTGGTCGACAGCCAGTAGAAGCCGCCGATGTTCATCGCCAGGCCCGCGAAGAAGCCGACGCCGAACACGCGCTTCCAGTGCAGCGGCGCGCCGTCCGGATCGTTCTCCGGGTCGATCGCGATGATCATCGGCACGAAGGCGACGAACGCGAGCGGCCACAGATCGAAGCCCGCCCAGCCGAGGAAGTAGAGGGTGCCCGTGAGCGCACCGAGGGCGTACCGAACCATGGAGCCGCCAAGGTAGCATAGGGCCCCGCCGAACGACGCGAAGTGTG
>DASUME010000122.1:0-3183 GCA_036277895.1 Polyangiales bacterium | reverse complement strand
CTGCGTAACCACGGCCAGCAGGCACCTGGGCTGTTCGTGTGCGCGGCCGGTAACCACCGGCTCACCGAGCTTGCGGCCGCGATCGGCAGCGTGCAGCTGCGCAAGCTCGACGCCATCGTGAGCGAGCGGCAGCAGCTGGCGGCCCGCATCCGCGCGAGCCTGCCGGGGCTGCGCTTTCAGCGTCCACCCAGCGGAGGGCGCGCGAACGAGCAGACGCTTGCCACGCTGGTGGGCACGCCGGGCCGCGGCTCGCACGAGCGCGACCGCGCGATCGAGCGCCTGCGCGACGGCGGCGTACAGGCGGGCGCGCTCAGCTACGCGCTGCACACGTTGCCGCAGTTCGCGCGCGCGCGGGCGGTGGGCAGCCTGGAGGTGGCGCAGGACATCGCCCAGCGCGGGCTCGCCCTGCCGCTGTTTCCAGGCATGAGCGAGCCGCAGCTGCAGCAGGTGATCGCGCGTGTGCGGGAGGCCGTGCCGTGAGCGTGTTGTCGGTCGAGGATCTTCACAAGACCTTCCGCGTGGGCTTCTTCCGCAAGCGCGTCGAGGCAGTGCGCGGCGTCAGCTTCGAGGTCGCCCAGGGCGAGACCTTCGGGCTGCTCGGTCCGAACGGCGCCGGCAAGACCACCAGCATCAAGGCCATCCTGCGGCTGGTGCACGCCGATCGCGGCGTGATCAAGCTGTTCGGGCAGCCGCTCTCGGTGAAGGCGCTGGCGCGCGTCGGCTACTCGCCCGAGAACCCCTACGTGTACCAGTACCTGCGCGCGCCCGAGTTCCTCGACCTGTGCGGCCGGCTTTCGGGCATGTCCACGGCGCAGCGCGCGCGGCGCACCGAGGAGATGCTGGACCTGGTCGGGCTCGCGCACGCCACCGACCGACCGATCGGCCGCTTCTCGAAGGGCATGATGCAGCGCGTAGGCTTGGCGCAGGCGCTGCTCCACGATCCCGAGCTGCTGATCCTGGACGAGCCGATGAGCGGGCTCGATCCGATCGGGCGCCGGCAGGTGCGCGAGGTGATCCTGGGCGAGCGCAAGCGCGGCAAGACGCTGATCTTCACCAGCCACGTGCTGAGCGACGTCGAGATGCTGTGCGATCGGATCGCGATCGTTCATCGCGGCCAGGTGGTGGCGCGCGGCACGCTCGACGAGCTGCTCAAGCGCGACGTGCGCCGCACCCGGATCGAGGTGGCGAACGTGAACGATGGGCTGCGCGCCCGCCTGCACGAGCGTGGCCTCCCGTTGCGCGAGCTGGAGCACTCGCTGCAGCTCACGATCGAGGGCGACAGCGGCGTGGATCCCTTGCTGCGTGAGCTGCTGCAGGAAGGCGCGAGCGTGCTGGAGGTCGAGCCCGAGCGCGAGACGCTGGAGGACCTGTTCGTGCGCAAAGCGGTGGCCAGCGGCGACTGACGAGGTAGAGCGCAGTCATGCGCAGGATTTCGCCGCGCGAGGCGCATGCACTGATGGCCGAGGGCTATGCGTACGTGGACGTGCGCTCGACCGTGGAGTTCGCGATCGGGCGCCCGCAGGGGGCGTTGAACGTGCCGCTCGGCGGCGGCGACTTCGTGGAAGACGTGCGCGATCTGCTCGGTGACGATGCGCGCGTGATCGTCGGCTGCGCGACCGGCGTGCGCTCGCTGGTGGCGGCGCAACAGCTGCTCGCCGCCGGCTTCACGCACGTGCTGGAGCAGCGCGCCGGCATGGACGGCGTACGCGACGCCTTCGGCCGCCTGAAAGAGCGCGGCTGGCGCGACGAGGGCTTGCCCGTCAGCGAGGACTAGCGGCCGGAGGCTTCTTGGCGGTCTTGTGCTGCTGCGCCCAGACCATCCAGCCCACGGACGCGATCGCGAGCAGCGCGAGCACCACCAGCACCCAGGCGCGCGAGCCGCTCTGCTTCTGCGGCGGACGCAGGCTCGGATTGAGCCGCAAGGAGCGCGCTGCGCTGTCCGCGACCGGCAGTGCGGTCGGCGGCGCGGACGGGACGACCTCCGCTGTGGCCGTGGCCTGGGCGGCGTTGCGCAGCGCCTCGTCGAGCTCCAGGTCGCCGGAGTCCGGTGCCGGGCCCTTCGGGGCGGGCATGGTCGAGGTCAGCGGCTCGTTCTGCCCCGGCTGATCGATCGAGTCGAGCGTCTGGCGCAGGATGTCGAGCTGCGAGGCGTCGGCCACCACCGTGACCTCGCCGGTGTCGTACTCGGAGCTGTCGCCGCCGAGATCGTCGTCATCGCCGTCGACCAGCGTCTGCTTCTCGACCTCGAGCACCGGCTCGCTCGGCCTCTTGGCGCGGATCTCGATGTCGGCGTCGTTGGCGGGTGTCTGCGCCATACGCTGGAGCAGGCCGGGAGCGGCCGGATCGGTGGGCGTATCGGCGAACGCTTCGCGCGGCACGCCAGGTGCCTTGAACGGGCTCGGGCGCAGGCTCGCCGGCGAAGGCGGAGGCAGCTTGCTGGGGGTGCTGCCCGCAGGCGGACGCGGCGCGGGCACGCCGACCAGCGTGCGCGCGCGCGCCACCGGGGCGATCGAGCCGCCGACCTTTGCGACGGGCTGCGCGACGGGCTGCTCGCTGCGGCGCTCGCCGCGCAGGCCCGAGAGCTCCTCGGACTGCTCTTGGGCGAACTGCTCCGGGTGCTGGGCGCGCTCCTGGGCGGCGCTCTCCAGCGCCTGATCCACCGGCTCCATGATGTTCATGACGGTGGCGTTGGCGCGCCGCTCGACCACCACGTTGGCGTCGGTCAGGCCGATCACGTGGGCGAGCGCGCTCCAGGCTTCCCAGCTCGCGCCCTTGCGATCGGCGACCGCGGACACCAGCAGCTCGTGCGCGAGATCGACCTTCGCGTTCAGCTCGCCGTCACTGAGCGTGACGTGCAGCGTAGGTCCGGCCAGCGCGAGCGCGCGCAGCGTGCGCGTGGGCCCGAGCGGCGAGAGGATGGTCTCGAACTTCTCTTCCTTGCGCGCGCGCTCGGTCAGCGCCTTGTCCATGCCGGCGAGGCGCGAGACGACGCCATCCAGCGCGCGTAGATCCACGGTGCCCTCGGAGCCGACCAGCGACGTGTAGTCGATGGTCGCGACCGAGGCCCAGCGCGCGCGCACGTCCGAGCGAACCTCGGCGACGCGCGCGTCGATCGCAGGGCTGCGACGCGCGTCGATCACCAACAGGTCCGCGCCGCGCAGGGCGACGGGATCCCTGGAGCCC
>DASUME010000121.1:0-2243 GCA_036277895.1 Polyangiales bacterium | reverse complement strand
CGACGTCCGCGGCGAGGACGCGCTCTTCGCCGTCGCGCGCGGTCTCGGTCGCTGCGGTAGGTGCCAGCTGCCGGTCCTGGCCGACCGTGCGCGCGGCCGCCGTCGGACTCAGATCCCGCTTCGCAGCCTGCGCCGCCGCAGTGCTTGCCAACGCAAGCGCGCCACAGAACGCGAGCCGAGCGAACGGAGTGCTCATCCGCGCAAGCTGCTGCGCACGACGGAGGGCTTGGTGGGGGTGTAGGTCCACACGAGCTCGACGTTGGGGTTGAGCTCTTGCTCCGCACTGGGCCACGCCGCCGCGATCGCGATCCGGATGCGGTCCTGGACCTTGAGCGTGCCGCCGAGGGCGCGGTACGGCTTGATGCCCCACTGCGAGGGCGTGATCTCCAGGTCGGCGATCAGCTTGTCGCCGCGCACCATCAGCAGCGTCGAGATCGCGCGTGTGGTGCCGCCGAGCGTCAGCTCGCCGCGCAGCGTGAACGGCGGCTCCACGCTCGGCGTGCGGCCCACGAACTTCACCTCGGCGTGCTCGCTCGCGCGCAGCACGTCGTTCAGCATGTTCTGCTGGATCTTCGCCTTGTCGCTCTCACTGGGCTCGGTGCGCAGCAGCTTGCCGTCTTTCATCACGCCATCGACCCGGATCGAGCGCACCTCGAGGCGCGCGCTGACCTCGGTGCCGCGCGCCCGGATCTCGAACCCGGTCACGCTCAGCCGCAGGTCGTGCGCGAGCTTGCTCAGCAGGCCTTCTTTGAACGTGTACAGGAAGATCGAGGCGTCCATGGGCCGTCCCAGCGTACGCGCCCGCGAGCGCCCTGCACCCCACAAAATAGCGCGCGGTTGCCTCCAACCCCGGGGGGGAGTATCAGGCTGCCCTCGTTTGAACCCGTGAGGACAGCGTCCATGGCAGCCATCAAGAGGGCCCTACTTTCCGTCTCCGACAAGCGCGGCCTGGCCGACTTCGCCAAGCAGCTTGCGGCCACCGGCGTGGAGCTGTTGTCCACGGGTGGCACCGCCAAGGCGCTGCGCGACGCGGGCCTGACCGTGATCGACGTGTCGACCTACACCGGCTCGCCGGAGGTCATGGATGGCCGCGTGAAGACGCTGCACCCGCGCGTGCACGGCGGCCTGCTCGCGCGCGACAACGGCGAAGACTTCAAGCAGCTCGCCGAGCTCGGCGGCAAGCCGATCGACCTGGTGGTCGTGAACTTGTACCCGTTCGAGGGCACGGTCGCGCGCGGCGCGCCGCACGACGAGGTGATCGAGAACATCGACATCGGCGGCCCGTCGATGCTGCGCAGCGCGGCCAAGAACCACGCGCGCGTCACGGTCGTCGTCGACCCGAGCGAGTACGAGAGCATCGCCAGGGCGCTGCCCGAGGCGCCCGCGCAGCCCGAGCGCGCGCGCCTGGCCGCGAAGGCCTTCACGCACACCGCGGCCTACGACGGCGCGATCGCCGGCTACCTGACCGGCCGCGACGAGGGCGCGAGCCCCACCTTCCCGGGCACGCTGACCCTGCAGTTCAGTCGCGCCTACGGCCTGCGCTATGGCGAGAATCCGCACCAGTCCGGCGCCTTTTACGTGGAGCGCAACGCGCCCGAGGGCAGCCTGGCGCGCGCCGAGTCGCTCGGGGCCGGCGGCAAGGAGCTGTCGTTCAACAACCTGGTCGACTGCGAGGCCGCGCTCGATGCGGTGCGCGAGTTCGAGGGACCGGCGGCCGTGGTCGTGAAGCACACCAACCCGTGCGGCGTGGCCGAGGCGGCGACGCTGCCCGAGGCGTACCGGATCGCGCGCGAGGCCGACGCGGTCAGCGCGTTCGGCGGCATCGTGGCGCTCAACCGCGCGGTCGAGCTCGACACCGCGAAGGTGCTCGCGGAGACGTTCGTGGAGTGCATCGTGGCGCCCAGCTTCAGCGAAGAGGCGCTGGCGGTGCTGCGCGGCAAGAAGAACCTGCGCCTGCTCGCGACCAAGCAGTGGCTCAGCGCCACGCACAAGGAGCTCACGTTCAAGCGCGTGGGCGGCGGCCTGGTGGCGCAGGATCGCGACGCGGTGGCCTCGGCCGAGGTGGCGAGCGCCAAGGTGATCAGCAAGCGCGCCCCCACGAAGGAAGAGCTGGAGGCGCTCGGCTTCGCGTGGCGCGTGTGCAAGCACGTGAAGTCGAACGCCATCGTGCTGACCCAGGGCAAGCGCACCGTCGGCGTGGGCGCGGGCCAGATGTCGCGCGTGGTGAGCGTCGAGATCGCGGT
>DASUME010000120.1:0-11132 GCA_036277895.1 Polyangiales bacterium | reverse complement strand
CCGCGCTCGGGCGTGATCAGACCGCGCTCCAGGGCGCGGTTCTTCACGCGCTCCGGATCGATGCCGTTGCCGTCGTCGACGATCTCGATGTTGACGCGGCCACCTTCATGGAACGCGCGCAGGCGCAAGGTGCCGACCGTGGGCTTGCCCGCGGCGCTACGCCGCTGCGGCGCCTCGATGCCGTGATCGATCGAGTTGCGCACCAGGTGCGTCATCGGGTCGCCGAGCGCCTCGATGATCGTCTTGTCGAGCTCGGTGCTGCCGCCTTCCAGCTCCAGGCGCACCTGCTTGCCGCACTGGTGGGCGAGGTCGCGCACCACGCGCGGGAAGCGGTTCCACACGTTCTCGATCGGCTGCATGCGCGTCTTCATCACGCCTTCCTGCAGCTCGGTCGTGATCAGGTTGAGCCGCTGGCAGGTGCTGGCGAGGGCTGGATCGGCGCCGCCGCTCGCGTGTTGGAGCAGCTGGTTGCGCGCGAGCACGAGCTCTCCCACCAGGTTCATCAGCCGGTCGAGCAGGCGCACGTCGACGCGAATGCGCGGGTCGACGTTGTGCTGCTCGGTCGCCTGCACGTGTTCGTCGCGCTTGGCTGGCGGTGGGGCGGCCTCGACGACCGGCTGGGCAGCGACCACGGGCGCCGTGGGGCCTGCGAGCACGCGCGGCGCACCGGCCAGCGTGGTGTCCTCGAGCGACAGCGTGAGCGCCTCCACCAGCGCGCCGTACTCGCCTTCCCCCTCTACTCCCGCGCTGCCGATCTGATCGAGCAACGTGCGGATCGCATCGACCATCGCCAGCAGCACGGACGTGCGCACCGTCTCCAGCTCGATCACGCCGTCGCGCAGCCGGCTGAGCAGGTTCTCGCCCACGTGCGCGATCTTCTCCAGCTTGGCAAACTGCAGGAAGCCCGCGGTGCCCTTGATCGTGTGCACGGTGCGGAAGATGCTCGCGAGCCGCGCGCGGTTCTTCGGGTCCTCCTCCAGCGCGACCAGCTCGCGGTCGAGCTGGTCGAGGCTGTCGCGGCTCTCGATCAGGAACTCGTGCAGGATCTCGTCGTCCATACTGCGTCAACGCTCCATGCGCTCGATCAGGACCCTCAGCTCACCGGCCACACGCGACAGCTCCTCGGCCGACGCGAGCGTGTTGGCCGCTCCTTCGCTGGTGTTGCGCGCGGCCACCGAGACCGAGCCGATGTTGCCCGAGATCTGCAGGCTGCCGCGCGCGGCCTCGCTGGCGTTGCGCGCGATCTCGTTGGTGGTCGCCGCCTGCTGCTCGACCGCGCTCGCGATCGTGTTCTGAAAGTCGTTGATCTGGCCGATGATCTTGCCGATGTGCTGGATCGCGCCCACCGCGCCGCGGGTGTCGCTCTGGATGGTCTCGATCTTCTGGCTGATGTCTTCGGTCGCCTTCGCGGTCTGCTTGGCGAGCTCCTTGACCTCGTTCGCGACCACCGCGAAGCCCTTGCCCGCCTCGCCCGCGCGCGCGGCCTCGATGGTGGCGTTGAGCGCGAGCAGGTTGGTCTGCTGTGCGATCGAGGTGATCACCTTGATCACCTTGCCGATCTCCATCGAGCTCTCGCCCAGCTTCGCGACGTTGCGGTTGGTCTCCTCGGCCGCGCGCACGGCGGCCGTGGCCACGCGCGCGGCGTCGTGCGCGTTGCGCGCGATCTCGCGCACGGTCGAGCTCATCTGCTCGGCGCTGGCCGCGACCGAGGTCACGTTGCTGGTCACCTGCTCGGAGGCGTCGGCCACCAGGTTCGCCTGGTTGGTGGTCTGCTCGGAGTTGGAGGTCATCTGCTTGGCGACGGCGGACAGCTCCTCCGACGCGGCCGCCAGCGACTGCGCGTAGCGGCTCGCGGTCGACGACAGATGGTGGCGATCCGTGACGCGCTCCCACGACACCATCGTGCCGATGTGGTCGCCGCGCTCGTCGTAGCTGGGGTTGGCGCTGACCTGCAGCACCTCGGTGCTCAGATCGACCGTGAACGTTCTCGCCTGCCCTCGCAGCGCCTCACTCCAGCCGTCCGCGCCGCCGTGTAGCTCGTCGATCCGCTTGCCCACCAGCTGATCGCTGCGCACACCGAGCTGCGACTCCAGCCGGCGAAACAGCTGTTCACAGGCCGGGTTCAGGTAGCGGATCACGCCCTCGCGGTCCGCGAACATGATGCCGGTGGGCACGTTGCCGATCAGCGCCGCGTTGCGCGCTTCGACCTGCTCCTTGCGCACGGCATCGCTGACGTCCGCGGACATGCTGACGACCTTGTACGGCTTGCCGTCCTCGCCCTTCACGGGCGAGTAACCCGCGAACAGCCACACCTCGCGCCCGCCCTTGGCGTGCAGCTTGAAGCGTCCGTTTTGCATCTGCCCCGCGGCCAGGGTGTCCCAGAATTGCGGCTGCTCGATGGCGCCGATCGTCTGGTCGTGCGTGCGGCCCTGCACCTCGTCGAGCCGGTAGCCGAGCGTGTCGAGGAACAGCTGGTTGGCGGTGAGCAGCGTGCCGTCGAGATCGAACTCCGCGAAGAGTCCCATGCGGAACACGGCCTCGAGCTGCGCGCGACACTCCTGCGCGCCCTGCGCGCTCTCGCTGACGTCGATCAGGCTCATCAGCACCTTGCTCGCGCGGTTGCCTTCGACCACCGGCACGAAGCTGGTGCGCACGCTGAGCTCGCGACCAAACTTGCCGAACTGCTTGAGCAGCTCGGTGCGCGGCTGCCCGGACGTGACGTCGGACCACAGCGTGCGCAGCTCCTTGCGCGCGAGCTGCGTGGGATCGAACAACGCCGTGTAGTGCTTGCCTACCAGCTCGTCCGGCATGAACCCGGTCAGCTCCGCGACGCTGTCGCTGGCCCAGCGCACGAAGCCATCGAGCCCGAGCTCCAGCAACGGCTGCGCCTGCGTCAGCGCGCGCAGCGTGGCGCGCAGCTCGTGCTCGCTCGCATCCTGATCGTTGTCGGACTCGCGCGCAGCCTCGATGTCTTCGAGCGCCACCTCCTTGGACCGTCCGCCGGGAGAAACCTTCTTCGCGGGCTTGGGGGCGGGCGGCGGATACGAGATCGACATGCCTGAACTTCTCCGACTCGAGTCGTTACGAGTTGCGTGAGCTTCGACTAGCGTATGCTGCTTCGCGAGCGATGGACACCGTTGCAATTCGAACCAAGCTGAGCCGCGCAGACCAACACTCAGGTCTTGCTCACTCGCTTGGGATAGTAAGGAGCGGCGAGACATGAGCACACCCCAAGCGATCACGCCCGAGGCGATCACCAAGCACATCCACGCGCTATTGCAGACGAACGTGAGCGCCAAGAAGCTCCCCAACCAGGAGCTGAAGGGACCGCGCGTCTACGCCACCATCAACGACGAGGCCGGCGCGCTGGTGTGTGCGCTCGTCGCCGACGTCGCGGCGGCCGGCAGCACCGGAGCCGCGTTGTCCAAGATCCCGCCCGGCGCGGTGCAGGACATGGTGCGCAAGGGCGAGCCGCTCGATGAAGATACGCTCGCGAACTATCACGAGATCGCGAACGTGCTCACCGTGCTGACCACCGCCGCCGTCGGACGACGCACGATCCTGCGCAACGTCGAGCAAGCCAAGGGAGATCCGCCCGCTCCGCTGCGCGAGCTGATCAAGAGCGCCAAGAACAAGCTGTTCCTGCAGGTCACCGTGCAGGGCTATCCCGCAGGCGGCCTGAACGTCTACCACGTGTAGACACCCCCGAACATGCTGCCGAGCGTGGGCTGAGCTATCGTTCGGGCGATGGCGTGGGTCGTTTGGGGGTCGTTGTCGTGCTTCAGTGTCTTGGCGGCGTACCTGGTGGCGGTCGCCGCCTACAGGGATCGCAGCTCGCTCGAGCGCGCCGTGGTGACCCTCGTCGTCACGCACGCGCTGCTGATGATCGACATCCAGCTCTGCGGTCTGACCGGTAACTTCGCGGCCTGGCCGCTCGGCCTCGTGGGCGTCGCGCTCTTTGGCGTGGTCGCGAGCGTCGCCTTCTTCAGAGCGGCGAACCTCCGCGCCACCGTGCTGCACGACCTGCGCGCGCCCTATCGCCTCGTGATCGACGTCTGGCGCGATCGCGAGCCCGCGCTGCTGACGCTCGCGCCGATGGCGGCGTGCTGGTTCGTGGTGCTGCGTATGGTCTGGTACTTCAAGTCCTGGACCTGGGACCCGGTCTGGTACCACGTTCCGGTCACCAGCTACGCGATCCAGAACCGCTCGATCGGCTGGATCCCCACCCACAACATCTACACCCAGGGCTATCCGCACAGCGTCGAGCTGCTGGCCGCGTGGAACTGTGTGTTCCCGCGCGACAACCGCTTCGACGACAGCTCGCAGCTGCCGTTCGCGGTGCTCGGCATGCTGGTGGTCGCGGCCTGGGCGCGCCGCGTGGGCGCCTCGCGCAGCCTCGCCGCAGGGCTCGGCGCCGCGTGGTTCCTGCTGCCGCCGGTGTTCCTGCAGTCGCACTCCACCCATGTCGACGTCGCGACCGGCGCGCTGCTCAGCGCGGCGCTGCTGTTCATCTCCGACGAGAACAGCGCACGCAGCCGCTGGCTGTGCCTGATCTCGATGGGTCTGTACCTCGGCTGCAAGTTCACCGGCGCGTTCCACCTCGCACTGCTCGCGCCCTGGCTGAGCGTGCGCGCGCTCCAGGAACTCCGGCGCGCGGGCTCACGCTGGCCGCGCGTCTCGCTGAGCATCGTCGGCTCGATCCTCGCGGTGCTCGCGCTCGGCATCTATCACTACGTCGAGAACTACGTCTACGCCGGCAACCCCACCTGGCCGTTCGAGCTCAAGGTGCCGTTTCGCGCGCAGCCCTTCCCTGGACCGGTCAACCTCGCCGCGATGTGGGAGGCTCCGGGCGGCTCGCCTTACTTCTGGGGTGCGCCGGGCGCGTTCGTGCACATGCTGAAGAGCTGGTTCGACCCGACGCCGTTCTACGCGCCGGACGTGCGCAGCGGCGGGCTCGGCCTGCTCTTCCGCTGGCTGCTCCTGCCTTGCACGCTGATCGTGGCCGCGGACGTGCTGCGGCTGCGCGAGCTGAGGCGCGGCTTGCCCGTGCTGGCGTTGTTCCTGATCGCGATCGGCGTGCCGGGCGCGTGGTGGGCACGCTTCACGATCGGCGCCGGCACCGCGGCGCTGGTGTGCTTTGCGCTCGTGCACCAGCAGCTGCCGAAGCGCTGGGCCCAGGCCGCGCTCTCGCTCGCCCTCGTCGCGCTCACCACGGTCGGCTACGCCGACGCGTACGTGGGCTTCATCCAGTACCCCAAGCAGTTCGAGGCCGCGCGCAACGCCGACGCCACGCTGCGCTCCGCGCTGCAGATCGACACCTTCCTCTGGCCCACCGAAGCCGGTCTGTTGCGCGAGCGCGAGCTGAAGGAAGGCGACATCGTCACCTACGACGAGAGCTGCGTGTTCATGGCCGAGCTGTTCAACCGCGACTACCGCTCCAAGGTCACCTTCGTGTCGAGCGCCGGCGATCCGCAGGCGTTCCTGCAGCGCGTGAAGGACATGAAGGCGCGCTGGGTCGGCGTGGCGCGCTTCAGCCCCGCCGCGGATGCGCTCAAGGCCGCGGGCGCCGAGTGGCTGTTCATAGGCCCGCCGGACTTCGAGATGTGGCGCATGCCGTCACTTCAGTAGGGTGCCGACCGCGCGCGCGAGCTCGTCCGGCGTGAACGGCTTCTGAATCAAGAACAGCGCCCCCGCATCCGTCGCCTTCTGGCGCATCTCGGGCGTGCCCTCCGTGGTGATCATCGCGAACGGCACCTGGATGTCGTTCTCGCGCAGCTTCACGAGCAGCTCGTAGCCGGACATGTCGGGCATGTTCCAGTCCGACAAGACCAGCCGCGGCTCTTCGACCCGAATCTTCTCGAACGCCTCGGCACCGTTGGTGGCCTCCTCCACGTCGTACGATCCGTATCCGGCCTGCTTGAGCGTGCGGCGCACGATCATGCGCATCGCCTTGCTGTCGTCGACGATCATGATGCGATTGGTCATGGTCAGGACAGCCTGCCAGCAAACGTGTCGCCGCGAAAAGACGCAAAAAAGCCCTCTTCCCAGCTGGGAGAAGAGGGCCTTCTAGTCATGTTTGGAGACGTTAGCGCTTCATGTTCACGAGCTCGCCATACATCTCGTCGGCGGTCGTGATGATCTTCGAGTTGGCCTGGAAGCCGCGCTGGAAGGTGATCAGGTCGACGAACTCCTTGCCGATGTCGACGTTGGACTGCTCGAGCGAGCCGCTGACGATGGCGCCGCGACCACCGGTGCTGGCGGTGCCGAGCAGCGGCTCACCGGAGTCTTCGGTCTGCACATACAGACCTTGTCCAGTGCGCGTCAGGCCGTCCGTGCTCTTGAAGTTCGCGACCGCGACCTGACCCAGCGTACGGCGCTGGCCGTTCGTGAACACGCCGGTGATGTTGCCCGTGGCCGAGACGTTGATGCCCGTGACCGAGCCCGCCGCGTAGCCGTCCTGGGTGGCGGCGTTGGTGGTGAACGCGTTCGCGAAGTTGGTCGTGCCATCGAGGCCCGTGCCGCCTTCGTCGAGCGACGTACCGAAGTCGAACGAGATCTCCTGGCCCGCCGTGGCGCCCTTGAAGTTCCAGGTCGAGCTGTTGGTCAGCTCGGTCTGCAGGGCGCCATCCGTGTTGAAGGTGAGCGTACCGCTCGCGCCCTCGAACGGCACACCCGCGGTGCCGCCTTCGATCTCGTTGCCATCCGCGAGAGCGTGAAAGTCCCAGGTATTGGTGCCGGTCTTGGTGAAGTAGGTGGTGATCTGGTGGGCGTTGCCGAGCGAGTCGTAGGTCGTCAGCGAGGTAGACGTGTTCGTGGACCCGGCCAGGTTGTTCACGTCGAACGCGGCCGCGGGAACGCTGGCGCGCACGTCGAGGTTGACGCCCAGGTTGATCGCCGAGCTCTTGGTCGCGGGCAGCGCGGTGGGGCCAACGCGAAGGTCGCCCAGCGTTCCCAGGATGTTGCCGCGCGCATCGGCCTGGTAGCCCTGCAGCTTGAGGTTGTCGACGTTGGTGACGTAGCCGTCCTTGTCGAGGTGGAACTGGCCGGCACGCGAGTAGAAGTTGCCATCCACGCCGCTGGCGGTTCCCTTGACGACGAAGAAGCCTTCGCCCGAGAGCGCGAGGTCGGTCGACGCGTCCGTGCTCAGCAGGGCGCCCTGCTTCCACATCGTCTCGACCTTGCCCACGCGCGAACCCGCACCGACCTGCGTCAGCTCGTTCTTGCCCGCGCTGGCGACCATGTCCTGGAAGTCCGCGCGCGAGCGCTTGAAGCCGATCGTGTTCGCGTTCGCGATGTTGTCGGAGACGACGCCGAGCGCCTCGCCGTTGGCCGTGAGACCGGTCGCGCCGGTGTTGAGCGTACGAAGAATCGACATGTGAAAAACTCCTACTTAGTAGCGGTTGGAATGGAAGCTGCGGGCTGGCTGATGGACGTGAGGTTGCCCATGGGAACGCGGACTCCGTTGACATCGAGCTCGGGCTTGCCGTTCTCGTAGAAGACGCCGTTGACCGTGCCCGTGATGCTCTGGCTCGCCTCGACGTCGGTCCCGTTGGCGTCCTTGGCACTGACCTGGAAGGTGTAGATGCCCTGGGCAGCGCGGTCTCCGCTGTCCTCCAGGCCCTTCCAGTTGATCTCTTGCGCTCCTGCCTTGAGCGCTCCGAGGTCCAGCTTGGCCACGACTCGCCCGGCGCTGTTCACCACGCTGACCTTCACGTTCGCCGCATCCTGCTTGAGATTAACGGCGGCCTTTGTCGGCCCTGTAGCGCCCAGCTGCGCAGTATCCGCAACGCCCGTCACCGTCTTGCCGATTAGGGAGGCCGAGGAGTTGGCCGCACCACTGTTCGTGGCCGCGGTCAGCATATCCAGCTTCGTGCTCATCTCCTGCAGCTTCTCGACGCTGGTGAGCTGCGAGAGCTGGGTCACCATTTCCTTGGCGTCGACCGGACTGTTGGGGTCCTGGTTCTTCAGCTGCGCGGTCAGCAGCTTCATGAAGTCGTCCTTGTTGAGCGCGTTGTTGCCCGTCTTGGCGACGACTGGCGCCGCCGCTTGCGAGACGCTCTCGCTCCCGCCACCGATGCCATTTACCGCCATGTCACGTCTCCCGTTGGTTGCTGCGGCGCCCGCGCTCTTGCCCGGCACGCTTGTTGGGTTGCTCTTCGCCGCGCACACGCACGCGCAGCGCGTTGAACGTCATGCCGGCCTGTTGCACACCTTGCCGAATGCCGCTCTCGTTGGCGCGCAACACCGCTTGCGCGTGGTGGCTCTCGATCACGGCGTGCACCTCGACGCGTCCCTGATCACGGTGCACCTCCAGCTGGATCGGACCGAGGTCCGGGTGGTGCAGTGAGATGGTCGCATTTTCGCTGGCCGCCGTGGGATCGGCGCGACCCTGGAACACGATGTCCGGGAGCTCCCGCACGGGGGCAGGCGCGGCTGCAGGCTGGTTCTGCGGCACGTTCTGCGGGCGCACTTCGGCGGCCTGTGGCGGCGGCTGCAGCTGCGGGTCCTGAGGCTGCAGGAGCGGCAGGAACTGCGGTGCGCTCTCGCCTGCACGCTCGGTCGTGCGCTCGTCCTCGCGCTTGATCGTACGCCCGGTCTCGCCGCGCTCACTTCCGCTGCGCTCGCCACCTTCGTGACCGCGGCCGCCGTACGCGGAGCGCGCAGGGCCGGTCCAGCCGCCGCGCGTGAAGCCGTGCACACGGTCGTCTTCAGGCTCGCTCTTGTCGCTCTTGGTCTGCTCGCGCGTCGCCTCTTCGGCGAGGGGCTGCTCGACCTGCTGCGGCTGCACCTGCACCACGACCTGCTGCCCCGGCACGCCGTTGCTGTTCGCCGCCTGCTGCACGACGCCGCTCTGCGCGTTCGCGGGCTCCTGCGTCGGCAGCTGCGTCTGCGTCGTCTGCGACGGCGCGGCCTGCACCGGCTGTGCCGCGTCGGCCGTCGCAGGTTGCTCCGCCGTCGGCGTCTGCACGCGCGCGCTCTGCGGGACTTGGCCCGGCACCGTCTCCCCGACCGGTGCCTGTGCGACCTGAGGCTGTGCAACCTGGAGCGGCGCGACCTGAGTCGGCGCGACCCTCGGCGCGACCTGAGTCGGCGCGACCTGAGGTTGTGCCGCGTGCGGCACGGCACCCTGAGGCTGCACCGTCAGGCCCAGCGGCGGCTGCACGATCGAGGCCTGCGGCGCGATGCTGACCTGGGGAGCTCCCGGTCGCACCGTCGGCATCTCCGGTCCACTCGCGGCCGGACGAAGCGACGGCGCCGCGAGCGGAGAGCCCGCGAGCGGATTGGGTGCGAGCAGATTGGGCGCGAGCGCATGGGGCGCGAGCGCATCGGACGCGAGCGGGTTGGGCGCGAGCGCATCGGACGCGAGCTCCACGTCCGCCGTCGTCGGCGGCGGGATCGCGTGCGAGGTAGACACGCTGACCTCCGGCACCACGTTCGGCGCGGGCGCGGGCACCGTGGGCGTCTGGTCGCGTCCGCTCAGCGCACGGAACGCCGTCATCACCTTGTCGGCTGCGGCACGCATCGGCGCGTGCTCGCCCGTGAGCGCCTGAAGCGCGCGCCCGATCGGACCACGCGGCGCTTCTGGCGCCATGCTCTCGCTCGCGCCCGGACGCAGCGTCTGCGCATCGTGCGGCGACTCGATCAGCGTCGCGCTGTCGAGCGAGCTCAGCGCGTCCTGGAATTCCTGCGCGCGCACGGGCGGCGCCACGTCATTCGACGGCGCAGGCGAAGGCAGTGGGGCCGCCTTGGCCGCGCTCGCCGCGACCTTCGGAGTCGAGGCCTGCTTCTCAGCCGGCGCCACGATGCGTGCGACCACCGTCGCCACTTGCGCGAGCACGAGCTGGTCCTGCTGCGGCGTCTTCGGCTCCTCGAGCGCCTCGAGCGGCTCCTCGATCTTCTCCGTCTCGCGCGCTGCTCCGAGCTCCCCCTCTGCGGGCAGCTGGATCGCACTGTGGATCGAGCGCGCCACCACCAGCCCACTCTCGTCGCGCGGATCTGCCTTCACGCCAAGCGTAAGCTTCGCGGCCTTGCCCTTGCTCGGCTCCGCCTCGACGGCCTCCGCGAGCACGGCATCGAACGGCTTGCCGTCCTTCGTCTTCGCCGGCTGGCCGCCCTCGCTGACCTGCGGCTCCAACATCGGCCCTAGCGCGTCTACGCCCTTCACCTGCGGCTCCGAACGGATGCGGCCACTTCGTCGGCCTGGCCTTGCTCCACACGCTTCTCCACGATGCGCATCTCTTCCTTCTTGCGATCGCGCAGCAGCTCGAACGTCTTCACGTCGCGCGTGGCCTCGATGCGCATGGTCTCTTTCTGGGCGACGATCTCGTCGTGCTTGGACACGGTGTCGCGCGCCTTGCTCACCTGCTGCCCGGCCAGCGTCACGAAGCGCGCGCGGTCCTGCAGCTCGTCGATGCTCAGCGTGTTGTCGCCGTACAGCTCCTTGAGGCGATGCTGCTGCTCCTGCTCGGCCGCGCTCAGCCCCTGCTGTGCGGCCTCGAGCTCCTGCCGCGCCTCCACGACCTCGCCCTTCTTCACCTTCTCCAGGCGTTGCTTGAGCTCCAGCAGCCGCTTGATGCGCTTGTGGTCCATCAGGCCTTGCCCTCCAGGACTTGCTCCAGCTGCTTGATCATCACGTCGTGCGGCGTGGGGTGCTCCAGATCCTGGCGCAGGAACACCTCGAGCTTGGGGTACTTCGCGAGCGCCTCGTCGAGCCGGGCGATCGTGCCGCGCTTGTACGCGCCCACCGCGAGCAGATCCTCGGCCTCACGGAACGCGCTGATCAGCTCGCGCGCCCGCATCGCCATGCCGAAGTGCTTCTTGTCGACCAGGTGCGGCATGACGCGCGACACGCTCGCCGACACGTCGATCGCCGGGAAGTAGCTGCGCTCGGCCATCTTGCGCGAGAGCACCACGTGGCCATCGAGGATCGCTCGCGCAGCGTCCGCGATCGGATCACTCAGGTCGTCGCCGTCGACCAGCACCGTGAACACTCCGGTGATCGCGCCGGGTCCGCTAGAGGTGCCGGCGCGCTCCAGCAAGCGCGGCAGCGCGGCGAACACGCTCGCGGTGTAGCCCTTGGTCGTCGGCGGCTCGCCGACACTCAGGCCCACCTCACGCTGGGCCATCGAGAA
>DASUME010000119.1:0-2445 GCA_036277895.1 Polyangiales bacterium | reverse complement strand
CTCCTCCGCCTCGCGCCTCGCCAGGGCGAGCCGCGGTGCGAGCTCGCGATAGTGGCCCATCGAGGACAGCGCGAGCAGCTGGTAGGCCTGCGCCACGCCGAGCTCCCAGTCCACGTCGCTGCAGCTGTCGCGGAACACGCGCTCGGCGTCGCGACACAGCGTGCTGCACTCGCGCATCTGGTGGCCGATCAGCGCCGCCATGCCCTGCGCCAGCCGCAGGTGGCCCGCCAGCAGCGGCGCGTCGTGCCGCTCCACCAGCCCGCGCGCGGCCTCGATCATGGAGCGCGAGCGGGCGCGTTCGCGAGACCGCGCGCCGACCAGGTTCCAGGCCTCCACACACAGCGCACGCGCCACCCGCTTGGGCTCGCCGAGCGCATGCGCCGCCGTGAATGCGGACGAGCGCAGCGCGTAGCCGTTGGGCAGGTCGCAGCGCGAGAGCTGCGCCGAGCACGCGAACAGCGTGTCCACCTTGCCCAGCTCGGTGGCCGGGATCGTCTCCTCCCGTTGCTCCCGAAAGCTGAGCCCGAACAGCCTTAAGCCCACACGCGTCCACGTCACCGACCACTGCGCCCGCGTGAGCGAGAGGCCGAGCTCGGTCAGCAGCTCACGCAGCACCTGCTCGCCTTCCTCCAGCTCGCCGCCGCGCAGCAGGCACTCGAGCAGACGCCGCTTCATGTGCAGCGCATCTGCCGCGCTCGCGTACGCCGCGGCGTCGCGGTACACGCCCGCCGCCGACAGCGACCAGCCCGCGTGCGCGAGCGCCTCCGCCATCCTGCGCAGCAGACGATGTCCCTGCTCGTCGCTCGCGGGCGGCTTGAGCGACGCGCGCAGCGTGAACAGCTCGGCCGCGCGCTGGAATGCGAAGCAGCCGTGCGCCAGCTCGGCCGCCCGCTCCGCGCTCTCCGCGGCGCGCGCGTGGTCGCCACTCTCGCCCTGATGGCGCAACAACCGGCCTGCCGCGCGCACGCCGTCACGCGCGACCAGCGCGGACGCGAGCCGCTGGTGGATCAACACCCGGCGCGGCCCAGTCAGCTCCAGGTCGACCAGCTCGGCCACCAGCGAGTGGCCCGGCGCGAGCGCATCCTCGTTGTGCAAGCTGAGGCTGCGCACGAGCCCGCTCACGCGCAGCGTGGACAGGTGCTGCGTGAACTCCGCGGCGCTCAGCGACGCCGCGCGCTCGAAGATCGCATACGGCGTGGGATCGAACGCCGCGCACACCAGCTCGAGCACACGCCGCGCAGGCTCGCTCAGCTGGCGCACGCGCTCGGCGTACAGGCTGCCGAGCTCGGCAGCGCCCGCGTCCGGATAGAGCAGCGCGTGCCGCGTGCGCTCCAGCATCGCGAGCGGCGAGTGCGGCACACGATGCTCCTCCCACAGGCGATCGACGACGTCGGTCTGCGCGCGCTCGCACAGCTCGCGGATCAATCCCTGCGCGTCCGGGCAGCTCAAGTTGCCGAGCGAGATCGTGTCGTGCGCACGCGGTGACGGAGCGCGCAGCGTGCCGGGCTCCGGCTCCTCGCTCAGCAGCAGCAGCAGCCGCGGCGCGTCTTCGCTCTCCACCAGCGCGCTCACGAAGCGCTGCGTGTCGACGTCCGCCCACTGGTAGTCATCGAGCCAGATCACGATCGGCCGTGCGCGCGCCAGCTCGGCGAGGATCCCGGCCAGCGCGGCGATCGTACGCCAGCGCTGCTCGAGCGGCTCCGGCGCGAGCGCGGTGCGCCCGGGATGCTTGGCTTCGAGGCCGATGCCCACGCCGGGAAACGCGCGCTCGAGCAGCCGCAGCGCGCTCGCGCTGAGGGACACCTGGCGCTCGCGTAGCGCCTCGGCCAGCTTCGCGATCGGCTCCTGCAGCGGCGCGTGCGGACGATCGGGATAACGCGAGCATGCGCCCGCGAGCACCAGCAGCTGCGGCTCCTGCTCCGCGGCACGCCGCAGCGCCGCCTCGCACAATGCGGTCTTGCCCACGCCGGGCGCGCCGACCACACGCGCGACCACCGCGCCGAGCCGCGAGCGCGAGAAGGCATCCGCGAGCCGGGCGAGCTCCACACCGCGACCGAGGAACGGCGGCCGCGCCGACAACAGAGACGCCGCCGTCCAGCGAGCGCTCAGCACGTCTTCGTGCACCGAGAGCCGCCGCAAGATCTCCGGTCCGCACGGCCGATCCGCGGGCTCGGGTACGAGCAGATCGACGCAGAGCTTGGCGAGGTCGCGCGGCAAGTCCGGCGCCAGCGCAGTCGGAGGTTGCGGCCGCACTTGCTGCTTCTCGAGCAGCACCGCGAGGTCCGAGCCCGCGTACGGGCGCACGCCGGTGAGCGCCTCGTAGAGCACCACGCCCATGCTGTACCAGTCACTCGCCGGCCCGAGCCGCTGCGACGCCGCTTGCTCCGGCGCCATGTAGACCGCGGTACCGACCGGGCGCTGCGTTCGACCGAGCGCACGTTCGCT
>DASUME010000118.1:0-10469 GCA_036277895.1 Polyangiales bacterium | reverse complement strand
GCCACTGCGTACGATCTGTTCGCTGAGGTCTGCCGCGCCAAGGCTCACTTCCGGGTCCCCCCCCGTCACGTCCGGCACGGAAGCCGTATCGACGGGCTTCTCTGCGAGGATACTCCCGTCGCTGCCGTAGAGCGTCTCTTTCGTGCGCAGGCGGCCGAGCGCGTCGTAGTTCTCGGTCGCGAAGCCGAGCGGGTTGATGCGCGTGCTGTGGCAGCTGGCGCAGGCGCTGCCCTTCTTTTCGGTGAGCTGCTCCACCACCTCGCGCGTGCTCATCGAGTTGGCGAGCTCGGGCGGGATGCTGGTCGCGTTGGCGGGCGGAGGTGGCAGCGCGTCGCACAGGATGCGCTGACGGATGAACACGCCCTTGATGATCGGCCGCGTCTTCGCGGTGCCGGTCGCCAGCAACGCGGCACGCGTGATCAAGCCGGCGCGCTGGCCCTGCGCAAATCGTGGCGGCTCACGCCCGCTGTCGCTCCACTTGGGCACGCCGTACAGCGCGGCCAGCTCATCCGTGCGCGCGAACGAGAACGGGCTCTCGAACCAGTCTTCCCACGCGTCGTTCTGCCTCAGGTGGTAGTGGAACGAGTCGAGCACGTCGTCGATCATCGCCTCGCGCAGCGTGGCCGAAGGCGTGTCCTTGCCCACGAAGGCGTCGAACGCGGGATCGCCCACCAGCGCCTCCAGCGGGCGTAGGCTGTCGAGGTCGAGCCACTCGCGCACGAAGCCGCGCGTGCTGCGCTCGCTGCGCGGGTCGTCGAGCATGGCGTCGACCACTCGCTCGTAGTCCTTGTCGAGCTCGCCCTTCTCGGCGCGCGCCAACAGCGCTTCGTCGGGCGCTGCCTGCCAGAGGTGGTAGGCGAGGCGGGCGGCGAGCTCGCTGCCGGTCACGGAGAACGTGGCGCGCTTGTTCTTCACCGCGCTGCCGCCAAACTCGACCTGATACAGGAACTGCGGCGCGTTCAGCGCCACCGTGATCACGTCGCGCAGGCCGTCGGCATCGATGCCGGTGGCGGCGTAGGTGTCCCGCAGCAGCGCGAGCTCCGCGGCCGTGGGGTGGTGGTGGAACGCGAGCCGGGCGAAGCGCTCGAAGAACCGCGCCACGCACTGCTCGTCGCTCTCGCCGCTCTGGCAGGCCAGCAGCGCCCCCGTGTCTGCGGTCAGCGCGCTGGCCGCCGCGCGCCCCACCGCGAACCACGCATCCACGTGTGCCTGCGAGACCGACTGATCCATGGTCGAGAACGGTGCGTCTTTGCCCACCGCGTCCGCGGGCACCAGCGCGAGCGCCGACGCGACGATGCTCTCGTCACCGTGCCCGGGTAGCGCTGCCTCGATCAGGTCGTGCACGGAGTTCTCGTACTGAGTATGCGAGAGACGCTGCAGCACGCTCGGTGACGGCGCATCGTCTTTGCAGGTGAAGGCGTCCTGGCGTCCGCCCGTCTGGAGCTGAAGCCCGGTTCCGAGCGAGCTGATATCCCCGGCACAGCTGGCCCACAGTACCGCGAGGACTGCGATGCAGCACCGGGCCGCCATTGACCCCGTACGTACCTTGACGGCTGAGAGACGGTTCAAACACCCAGGGGGGATGATGTTCGACAAAGCGAAGGCCTCCGGCCTGCCGAAGCGGGGCCACACAGTACGCCCCCTCGCGCTGGCTGCGCCAGTGCGCTTGCGGGTAGAACCGGTGTGGAAACTAACCGTATTCCTTGCATTACTCGGGGGGGCGTCGGCCCGTGCCCAGGCCCCCTCTCCGCGGGTGAACGTGGCGAACGGGGCCTGCACCCGCGAGATCGACGGATTCGGCACGACCGCGCCGGCCCACGGTGCTGGCGACAGCTGGCTGCTGGACCTTTACTACAGTGATCTCGGGGCCTCGATCCTGCGCGTGGACCTCACGCCGCGCTTCCGGCCGCCCGTCTCGGACTACGCGTACAACTCGCCCTGGTACCACAACGCGCCTGGCCAGCCCGGGCCGGAGGGGAACAACGTCCGTACCTACAAGGGCATCGATGACTACAAGCGCAGCTTCGGCGGCCGCAAGGCGCCGATCGTGGTGTTCGGCCCCGAGCTCGCGCAGCAGGCCGGCAACTTCGACTTCGCCCACCCGGACATCCGCGGCATCGGCGCGCTCGCCCAGCGCGGCACCCGCATCGGCGGCGCGCGCGGTGAGTTCAAGCTGGTGGGCTCGGTGTGGTCGCCGGCGCCATGGCTGAAGCAGAGCTCGGGCTCGCACTTCGAGGGCGGCGGCGGGAACATGCCCGCGGAGGGCACACCGTGGCCGTTCATCTGGGCCGGCAACTTCGCGGGCGGCGTGCTCGACACCTCGGACAAGAAGCTGCCCGAGCTGGCCGATCGCAGCGGGCCGACCAGCGCGCTCACGCAGTTCGCGCGCATCACCGCGGCCTACGTGCTCGGCTTCCAGCGCGCGTACGGCGTGAAGTTCTACGCGCTCAGCCTGCAGAACGAGCTCAACTTCGAGACCTTCTACAACAGCTGCAGCTACCCGGACGCGAAGGGCTACGCCGCGGCGCTGAAGGCGCTGCGTAAGGAGCTCGACAAGCACGGCGAGCTGCGCGCGATCAAGCTGATCGGCCCCGAAGACCTGCTCGGCGCGGATGCCTGGGCGCTCTGGCAGTTCGGCGATGCGCGCGCGCCGGTGCACAAGAACCTGCAGTACCTGTCGGTGCTGGCGAAGGAGCAGGCGTTGAGCGCGCTCTCCTTCGTCGCGGTGCACGCGTACGCGAACGACGGTGTGCATGCCGCGGGCGACGACGAGCAGATGTGGCGCTGGTTCATCGACGGCTGGCAGAAGGCGCCCGCGCAGGGCTTGCCCGAGCGCGTGAACGGCGTGCGCCACTACGGCCTGAAGTCGTGGATGACCGAGCTCTCCGGCGAGAGCAACGTGTGGGCGCCGCCGCAGGGTGGCAACCTGAACGACAGCGCGCTCGGGCTCGCGCTCAAGGCGCACCGCGGGCTCACCGCGGGCGAGCAGAGCGCCTGGCTGTACTGGCAGACCGTCGACGGCGAGAGCGTGCGCGGCGAGACGCTGACCGACTCCGCGCTGCGCGCCCGTTCGCCCAAGTTCGTCGCCTTCAAGCACTTCGCACGCCACATCCGGCCCGGCTCGTGCGCCCAGCCGGTGGCGGTGGAGAACGGCGCGGAGGTCTTCGCCAGCGCCTATCGACATCCCAGCTACGGCACCACCATCGTGCTGATCAACACGGGCGCCGCGACGCAGGTCACGCTCGCCAGCGAGCTGGTCGGCGCGGGGGCCACCGCCGCCTATACGTCGACCGCGATGATGCCCTGGCAGCGCGCGATCCTGCACGCGGGCAAGGACGGTCTGCCGCTGAACATGCCCGGCCAGAGCATGGTCACGGTGGTGGCTCAGCCGGCGCGGAAGTAGGTCGCCAGCAGCTCGCGCACGGCGTCGCTCTCGGACGGATCGACCTGGTGATCGGCGAGCATGATCTCGCGCGCGTGCTCCAGGAACAGCGGCGCCAGTGCGGACGGCAGCAGCTCGCCGATCTCGGGCGGACCCTCGTCGAGCCAGCGCACCACCTCGTCGGCGTTCAGCAGATCGTCGCCCAGCCGGTAGAACAGCTGCGAGAGGCGATCGATCTCCTCGCTCACCACCACGCCGTCCGCCCGCGCGACGCGCACCCACAGGTTGAGCAGGATTCGCCGTTGCTCATCGGTGCACGACGCGAGCGTCATCACGACAGTCGTGATCGAAACGCGCCCCGGAGGGAAGCCAATTTCACCGTCCTACCAGGGACAGCAGCTTGCCGACCACGGACTTGGGTCCCAGCTCGCCGATCGCGTCTCGCTCGATTGCTCGCTGCAGTGCGGCTTCGAACAGATCGGTGGCGTCGTCCCAGGTGTACTGGGTGGCCGTGGCGTACGCGCCGTCGCTCATCTTGCGCCAGCCCTCGGGCGACAGCGACAGCACGCGCTTCAAGCGATCCGCCAGCCCGTCTGCGTCGCCGACGGGCACCACGTAGCCATTCACGCCGTCTTTCACGATGTCGATCGGACCGCCGACGCGCGTGGAGACCACCGGGGTGCGACAGGCCATCGCCTCCAGCGGAGGCAGATGGAAGCCCTCGCTGGTGCTGCCGCAAAGCCAGACGTCGCACTGCGCGTAGATGTCTTTGATCTTGTCCTGCGGCGGCGAGACGACGTTCTCCGCCCAGCTCGGCAGCGGCGTGTGCGACTGCACCGGCATCGCTCCGAAGGTCAGCAGCCGCAGATCGGGGAACTGCTTCCGCACTTGCTCCAGCGCGGCCACGCTGATCGGCACGCCCTTCCAGGGGGCCTCGTGGTACAGCATGCCGACCGTGGGCACGCGGTTGCGCTCGCGCGGTGGCGCGTTGAACTGCTCGGTGTCCACGCTGTTGTAGACCAGCGAGACCTGCGTATCGCCGAACTTCTCGCGGGCCAGATCGACCAGCCAGTTGCTGATCGTGATCTTGTGCAGCGGCATGCGCCAGGTGGCGGCGACGCGCTTCTTGGGCGTGTAGTCGAAGGCCTCGAAGTGCTGCAGGAAGCAGACCTTCACGCCCTTCCTGGGCGAGAACTTGTTCACCCACTCGGCGGTCTCCCACCAGGTGGAGATCACCACGTCCGCGTCCGGCACGTCCGCCTCGTTTACGGGCCGGAACTTCTTCAGCCGCACGTGCGGCACCGGCGAGTGCGAGAAGTGTGACGGTCCCGGCACCGGATCGGGCAGCCAGGTGCGCTGCCGGACGAGCGCGCTCAGGCGCTTGCGCGCCGTGGGCGGGTAGGCCGGACACGCGACCACCAGCACCTGATGGCCGCGCTTCATCAGCTTCTCGGCGTAGATGGAGATCACGCGGTCGCCCCCCGAAAGGTTGAAGCCGCCCGCCAGCACGAATGTGATCCGCATCTCCCTTGCGCCTCTCCGTCGCCACTTTGAATAAGATGAAAGCAGATCGCCAGCAATGCGCTGCGTCAAGGTGGGGTGGACGGCAGGTCGATCACCAGCTCGCTGGCTTCGAGCGCATCTGCCGTCCGGCAGAAGGTGGCGAAGGCCGCGTAGTCGTCCGGGGACACGCGCGTGACCGGCACGCGCAGCGACCGGCTCAGCGCGATCGTGTCGCGCTGATTTTCCGAGCGCGTCTCGAATTTCGCCTTGCTCGGGTGGGCGAGCGTGCCCGCCTTGGGCAGCGCGACCACGCGTGCGCCCTTGGGCAAGTGCAGCTGCGTGCGCACGTCCACGGCCTGCGGCGGGGTGACGATCTCGGTCGTGGTCCGGCTGCCGGTGCGCGCGTAGCGGGCCGATAGCAGGTTCGGAAACAGCCCGCCGATGCGCTGCTGGTTGCCGCTGCGCTGCCCGAGATCGGCCACGTCGAGCGTGTACTCGAGCACCAGCGGTGACTCGGGCTTGTCGCGGTCGCGCACGGCGAGCGCGCTCATGCGGGCCCCGGGGATCACGTTTGCGGCGTACTGCTGGCCGAAGCGCGTCTCCAGCTCGCCGGCCGGGATCGAGTCGAGATCGTTTCGCCACTCCACGGCGCTGCCGCCGCGGTGGGTCTCGCGCACCTTCACCTGGCCCTCGCCCTCGGCGCTGAGCGTGACGTCGAGCTCGACCGTGCGCAGCTCGCGCTCGATGTCGTCGGCCGGCAGCTGGACCCGCTCGCTCTTTACGTCGACCACCATCGCCAGCTCGCCGCGCACCTGCGGCGGCAGGTAGCCGAACGGTGCATGGCGCGCGCCGGCGTGCAGGAAGCGTACGCCGTCTTCCGCGGCCACGCGCAGCAGCAGGTAGCCGAAGGTCTCCGGGTCCGGCAGCGTGGCCTCGCTGTGGTCGGCCTCGGCGCCGCGCACGAGCACCAGGTCGCTCTCGATGCCCGCCAGGCCGAGCATGTACTTGAGCACGCGCTCGCGGCTGCCGGTGCGCGCGGCCAGCATCGCGGGCGCGGAGCCGAACACCTCGTTGCTGACCTCGACCTGCTCGGTCACCCAGCGGAACAGCAGCTCCGCGCGCACCGAGCTGGGTGCGTTGACCTTGTCGCCCAGCAGCGAGAGCACGAACTCCTGCGCCGCCGGGTCGTACACGTCCTTGTCGATCAGCAGGTCGCGCAGGCTCTCCACGTACGCCTGCCAGCTCACCTTCACGCCCAGGTTGATCGAGGGCAGGAACTCGCGCGTGGCCACGCTGCCGGGCTCGGGCGCGAGCGCCTTGCTCTGGCGTGCGGTCCAGCGCAGCACGTTGAGACCGTCTTTCTTCTCCTGCTCCAGCTTGGGCAGCGGGCCGCGCGGGTCGAGCACGGGCGTCATCGACTCCGGCATCACCACCACCAGCTCGCTGTGGTCGAACGGCACCTCGAAGCTCTGAAAGTAGAAGCGGTCGCCGAGGTAGCCGCCGGGGAAGCCCGCGGAAGGCGACTCGCCGCGCACGAACTCGAACTCGACGTAGTCGCCCGGCGCGAGGTTGGGCAAGGACCAGCTCGACTTGCCGGGGATCACGTCCGGCTCGAGCAGGGTGCCGTCGGCCTTGCGCGTGTGCAGGCTGAGCAGGCGTGCCCCCTCCGGCACCGAGAACTCGCCGTTCTCGTCGACCGACTCCTGGCTCTGCGGGCGAATGATGTTGTGCGTGAGGCTGACGCTGGAGCCGTCCTCGAACAGGCGCGTGACCGTGTAGTCGAGCACCAGCACCTGCGGCTGATCGTAGCTCTGGGCCGAGGGCTGGAACGCCTTGATCACCTCGTCGGCGTTCTTGCGGAAGCCCTTGAACAGGTCCTCGCCCGAGAGCGCGTCCTGCACGCGACGCAGGTCGTACAGATCGCCCGGATCCTTGGCCAGGCCGTCTGCGAGCACCTGCACGGCGCCCTTGTCGTCGCCGGCGGCGAGCAGCACGTCGGCGCGATCGAGGCGCGGCTCGGGGCGGTCGTACCAGTACGCGCTGCGCTGCTCGCGCAGGGCCTTGATGCGCGGCTGATCGTTGGCCAGCCTGGCGCGCTCCAGCTCGGCATCGAGCTTCTGCGCGGGGTCGAGCGGGTCCCCGAGCGACTCCAGCCGGGTGAGCTCCTGGGCGGCCTCGTCGTAGCGTTGCTGCGCACGCAGCGTGGCCAGGCGTGCGTTGCTGCCGGCGTCGCACTGCAGCATGCGCTCGCTCAGCGTGGCCACCTCCGCCATGCGGCCGCGGTTGCGCGCGGACCACAGCTGCAGGTTCACCACCGCGCACGCGTGCGGCATCTCCTTGGCCAGCCCGGCGACCACCGCGTCTGCCTCTTCGACGTAGCCGGCGTCGCGCAGCAGCTCGATCAAGTTGGTGCGCACGGCGTTCGCCTGCGGCCACTCGTTCTGGGCCGCGCGCAGCTGCTCGATCGCTTCCTTGGTCTGGCCCTCGGCGCTGGCCAGGCGCGCCAGGCCCACGCTCGGGTACCAGGCGCGCGCGTTCTGCTTGGCGGCCTTGCGCAGCAGATCGCGCGCGAGGTCGCGCCGCAGCTCCGCGCTCTTGAACGGGTCCCCCAGCGCGGCGGCGGCCTGCAGCACCAGCCACTGTGCGGTCGGGTCCTTGTGGCCGAGCTTGCGCGTGAGCTCGCGTGCGGCCACGGAGTCGCCGCGGCCGAGCGCGATCTTCGCGAGCAGGTAGCGCTCGAGATCGCTGCGCGGGCTGGGCAGCTTGGTCTGGGCCACGACGTCCACCGTGGCGGGCACGATCGCGAGCGAGAGCGCCGGGTTCGGGTGGCGCGAGCTGACCTTGATCTTCAGCTCGTGCTTGCCGGGCGTGAGCTCCAGCGGCAGGTAGCGCAGGCCGGTCGCGTAGCGCGTGCGCAGATCGACGCGTGCGATCTCCTTGCCGTCGAGGTACGCCACGTAGCTGTTGGGCGACTCGGCGCGCAGCGCGTAGCTGCCCGCAGCCTTGATCTCGAACTCGCTGCGCACGATGGTGGTGCCGGGCAGCGCGTCGTGCGCGCCGCGGCCGAGCCCGAAGGCGCAGCGGTTGGTGTCGAGGCTGCGCACCGGGCGCACGCCGCGACCCGGTCCGAGATCGTGCTGCGCGGCGAGCGGGCCGGGTTGCTCCGCGGTGTAGAGCAGGTCGAAGCCGAGCAGCTCACGCGGCCCGAACGGTCCGGCCGCGTCGAGGTGCTGCACGCAGCCTGCCTGCTGCGCGTAGGTGCGCGACGTGCTCAGATCGCCCGCGCGCGCCGCCTCCGCGGACAGCGCGAGCCGCAGCTGATGGCCCGCTGCCAGGCCGAGCTTGTCCGCCTGCGCGCGCAGCGCGCTCAGCGCCTCGTGCATACGCGGACGGTAGTCGTCCGTGGCGTCGTTCATGTCGGCCAGCGAGAGCAGGCTGACCTCGGCGAAGTACGCCGCGCGTGGATCGCTCGACCCGGCCGCTCCTTGCAGCAGCGCCAGGTACTCGTTGAACGCTCCGCTGGGGTCTCCCTCGAGCACGGCGTGCTCGGCGCGCAGGAAGGTCAGCTCCAGGTCGTTGCCGCCCATCGCACCCGGCTTGGCACGGTTGCGCATCAGCTCGGTGGCGTGCTGCAGCGCGGTGCGTGCACGCGCGGGCTCGCCGCCGTCGAACAGGTGCTCGCCGATCGCGAGCTCCAGCGCGAGCGCCGGATCTTCGTCGTTGGCCTTGGCCACGCCGCGCAGACGATCGATCGGCCGCTCGTCCTGCGCACGCCGCTGCATGCCGCCGCAAGCCGCGACCAACAGCGCGCACACCACCGCTCCCGTCCTGCGCATCACTGCGACTCCTTGCTAAACGCGATGCGCTGACGCAGCAGGCCGTCCGCGCGCTCCACGAACTTCCTGAACTCGTCGTAGTCCTTCGGCTCCACACGCTTGACCGCGAGCTCGAAGGCCGTCTTGCTGATCACGCCCGTGCCGCTCTGCTCGGTCTTCACGCTCAGGCTGCCGAAGCGGCTCTTCACCTCGCCGCCCTCCGGGGGCTTCTTCACGACGAAGCCCTTCGGGCCCTTGATCGAGCGCTCCTCGCGGTACGCGCGCGGCACGCCGAGATCGAGCGGGTAGCGGCGCGACGGGCTGCCCGCCAGGCTGCGCACCAGGTCGTTGAGCGAGCTGCTGCCGAGCCGCAGCTCGTTGCCCTCGGGGCGGGCCAGCTGCGGGGCCTTCACGCGGTACTTCACCGTGACCTCGCTCTCGACGTTATCGAGTCCCGTGAATGCGTGCTGCTCGAGCGACAAGCCCGGCATGGCGCCAGAGAGCTCGCGCTCCAGGCGCTCGCGCTGCGTGCCCACGGCCTCGAAGTTGCTGCGGTAGCGCGCGGCGTCGCTGCCCGCGATGTGCTCCTCGGACGCCAGCGTTCCCGAGCCATCCTCCTCGAGCGCGATCTCGACCTTGCGCTGGCGCAGGTTGCTCTCGGCCGGCAGCACCGGCGTCTTCTTCAGCTCCACCGAGTCGGGGCCGACCACCAGCACCATCACACCCTGATCGCCCGCGGGCAGCTCGCGCGTGCCGCTGTGCTCGGCGGTGCCGTCGAGGTAGAGGTCGAGCTTGGGCACGTACGCGATCGCGTGATCGAACACCGACAGCGAGGCGGGCTCGGAGCCGATGTCGCCGTTGCGATCGGTGCGCACCAGCACCAGCCGCGCGTCCACGCCCGCCTCGCGCAGCATGGTGTAGATCAGCGACGCCTTGTCCTTGCAGTCGCCGAAGCCGCGGCGGACGACGTCCGGCACGCGGTAGGGCAAGAAGCCGTGGATGCCGAACTCCAGCGCCACGTAGCGCGTGTTCTGCACCACCCAGCCGTACACGCGCTCGGCGATCTGGCGCTCGTCCTTCGCACCCGCCTTCAGCGTCGCGACGATCTTCTTGAGCTCGTCGTCGGCGTACAGCTGGTCGCGCACCAGGCCCCACCACCAGCGGCCCACCTTCTCCCAGTTCTCGTAGGTGGACACGTGCAGGTACGGCACCGTCTCGGTCACGCCCGGCATGTGGGGCTCGCTGATCACGGCCGCCACGTTCTTGGCGGTGAAGTACTGGATGCGCTTTTCGCCCTGCGTCTCCTCGCGCTGCTCCAGCTTGTCGAGCTTGGGCGTGTTCACGTAGAACTTGCGCGAGGCTGGCGTGATCAATACGTACTCGACCTGCTGGCGCGGCTCGCTGCCGGCGAACAAGTGCAGATCGCCGAAGTAGTCGGCGAACACGTTGCGCTGGGCCACGTCGTCGACGCGGTAGCGCAGCTCCACGCTGTCGCCGGGCTCGAGATCCGGGAACACCACCACCAGCGCGCGCGTGTCGTAGTACACGCGGTACCAGGGCTCGCCGAGCTGCTCCTCGTAGGTCTCGGTGGCCTCCAGCACGCGGCCGTCGGCGCGGTACACGCGCGCCATGCGCACGTCCACACGCTGCGTCTCGGGATCGAACTGGATCGAGCGCGCGCGCAGGCGGCGGGCGCCTTCTTCGTCGTGCACCTGCGCCGCGAACTGCACGAAGCGCGAGCCCAGGCCGTTCTCGAACACGGTCGACAC
>DASUME010000117.1:0-6133 GCA_036277895.1 Polyangiales bacterium | reverse complement strand
GACCGCTTGCTGCAGCGCCAGGAGGCGCGCTCGGTCACGCTGCTCGACGTCTACCACGCGCGCGTTCGCGAGGCGGTGGTCGGCGCCATCGACCCGGAGCGCAAGCGCGCACACCACGCGGCACTCGCCGATGCGCTCGCGAAGACGGCGGACTTCGCCGAGGCGCACGTGGAGCACCTGGAGGCAGCCGGACAGATCGAACAGGCGGCGGAGGTGGCCGTGCACGCCGCGCGCGCAGCCGATGAGATCATGGCCTTCGAGCGCGCTGCCACGCTCTACGCCACGGCGCGGCAGCTCGCGGATGCGCCGCGCGCCGTCGAGCTGCTGGAGCAGGAAGCGACCGCGCTGCGCAACGCGGGGCGGCTACGGCGCGCGGGCCAGCGGCTCGAAGAGGCAGCGCGGCTCACCAACGACTCGCGGCTCGTGCTCGAGGCCGGCCGGTACCTCTTGTTGGCGGGTGACATCGACGGTGGCCTGAAGGTGCTCGCGCCGCTGCTCCTGGAGCACGACATCCAGCTCGCCGGAGGCCTCGAGGAGATCCTCGCGCAGGCGGGGCAGAGGCTGGAGGCGCTCCGCGCGCGCGGGCTGGTGCCGACGCCGCGCGACGTGGACGCGCGTGGCCGCCAGCGCTGCGAGCTGCTGTTGACGCTCGCGCACGCACTCTCGCACTGCGACACGCGCGGCATCCCGTTCGGCTTCGAGGCGCTGCACGCGGCGCTCGACATCGACGACCTGCCGCAGCTGCAGCGCGCGCTGGCCGTGTTCGTGATCAGCACCTCCGCGCACATGCACACGGTGCTGATCGAGCCCGCGCTGAAGTTGTGCGCGCAGCTGACGGTGGGTCTGGGCGCGTACGCGCAGGCGATGCTCCACGCCGCGGAAGCCGAGGCGACGCACTTCACCGGGCAGTTCTTGGCCAGCGAGAGCTCGTTCGAGCGCGCGGAGCGACTGCTGGTCGAGTCGTGTGTGGGCGCCACGCGCGAGCTGTCCACGGTGCGCAACGGCTCGGTGTTCATGCAGTACGCGCACAAGGGAGACTTCGCCTCGTACGTGCCGCGAACCGTCGAGTGGCTGCGCGACGCCGAGGCGCGCGAAGACATGTTCCACACCTCGATGCTGCGCATCTCGCACGCGATCGTGTGGGTGGCGCACGATGACCCCACGAAGGCGAGGCGCGAGCTGGAGCGCGGAGAGTCCGACTGGTCGAGCGCCGACGGCCTGTTCGAGGTCGCGGCGGTGCTCTACCACGACATCGTCGATCGTTATCTCGGGCGCGAGGACGCGCACCTGTTCCCCTGCCAGGGTCGTAGGCACGTGCTCGAAGGCCCCGCCGTCAACACGTCGTTCCTGGGCGGCTACATCGAGCTCCACCGCGCCTGGGGCAGCCTACGCGCGCTCGCGAACGGCCAGCGCAGCCACGGCGAAGAAGCCATGGCCGAGCGCGCCATCCAGAAGATGGCCAGCCTCGGCGCCGGCATCTGGGAAGCCGTGTACCTCGCCTTCGAAGCAAACCTGCTCTGCCTGCGCCGCCAGATCCCCGAAGCGCTCTCCGCGCTGGAGCGCAGCGAGCACGCCTTCCGCCGCACCAACATGCTCTGCCTCGCCGCCACCGCCCGCCATCGCCGCGGCGAGCTCTCGAGCGGCACCTTCGGCCGCGAGATCATCCGCAGCGCCGATCAAGAGCTACGCGCCCTCGGCGTAGCCCAGCCGCTCAAGTGGTGCCGCGCCTACTTCTCCCCGTTCCCCGCGGAACGGGCGCGCGACATGACGCTGGATTGAGCGCTCCAAGCACCCCTTGTCACGGCGTAGTCGGGATCGCTTCATCGCTCTACACGCACCTCGTCGCGACGGACGAGCCACTCCCGGCTCGCAGTAAGGTGCTCGAGGTCAGGCGAGAGATCCTCGACAGCCGCACGGTGGAGGTCGCCGGCGCGGGCTCGGCAAGACTTGATCCGGCACACGCTAGCGCGAGCGTGGAAGCGCAGCGGCTGCAAGGTCATGCTGATGACCGGGCAAGGGAGAAGCGCACTCGTTCTACCTGCATAGCGGCTTCAAGAAGGGCATCAAGACGGGCTTCATCGCCCATCCTGCCTGAGCTGCGCTAGCCTGGAATATGACTCTCTCAGACGGCTTCCCCAGCGTGCCAGGGTACCTGAACACGGCTTCCCTCGGTCTGCCTCTGGACGTGGCCGTGGAGGCTATGCAGGCTCGGATTGGTGAGTGGCAGCGCGGCGAGTCCGAGCCGCCCTCGTTCGACGAAGACGTGTCGCGCGCACGTCGCGCGTTCGCGTCGTTGGTTCGCTGCGCTTCGACCGACGTCGCGGTCGTCAGCCAGACTGCGACAGTCTCCGGGCTGGTCGCATCGAGCCTTCCCGCCGGGGCTCGTGTGCTCGTCGCGCAGGAGGACTTCACCTCGGTCCTGTTCCCGTTCCTGGCCGACCCGCGGCTCCAGGTCAGAGCGGTGCCACTCGCTTCGCTGCTCGACGAGATCGGACCAGGCGTCGATCTGATCGCCGTCAGCGCGGTGCAGAGCGCCGACGGGCGTGTGCTCGATCTCGACCAGCTCGCGCGAGCAGCGAGCGCCGTCGGAGCGCGCACCTACGTCGACGCGACCCAGGCGGCCGGCTGGCTGCCGTTCGATGCCACGCACTTCGACGTCACCGCCTGCAGTGCGTACAAGTGGCTCTGCTGTCCGAAGGGAGTCGCCTTCCTCACGACCCGTCGAGACGCACGCGAGTGGCTGCTGCCGAGGTTCGCCAACTGGTACGGCGCCGAAGACCGCTGGACCGGCATCTACGGTCCCCCTCTTCGCCTCGCAGACGACGCGCGCCGCTACGACCTCTCACCACCGTGGCTGTGCTGGGCCGCCGCGGCCCCAACGCTGGAGAAGCTCGCAGCGCTTCAGGTCGAGAGCATCCACGAACACAATACGAAGTTGGCGACGAGCCTCCTCCAGCGCCTCGGGCTTCCCTCGAGCAAGGCGCCCAGCGCGATCGTCAGCCTCGCTCAACCGAACGCCTTCGAGCGCCTGCGCGCAGCGGGCATTCGCTGCGCCGGCCGCGCCGGACGCACGCGCCTCTCGTTTCACCTGTACTCGACGGCAGCCGACGTGGACGCAGTGGTCGAAGCCTTGCTCTGAACGCTCGCGGCGCGGCGTTGCAGATCACCGAGCTCGCGAAGAGGCATCGACGCCGTTGCGACGGCAAGGACAGGACGGTGAGCATGGGTGCCCGGGAGAAATGAGCCACCGCACGGAGTAAGATGTGGTGTTGTCTGCATAGGGTGCGGACGCTTAAGTATGGTTTGTCGCTCGCCGCTTGCGAGCGGCGAACCCCGCGCTCCGGGCGGCATTTCTTGCGCCGCGCCACGCCGTCGCGAGCGCGAAGTCACGAAGCGCATCTCGAGAGGGCCCGCGTGAGTACCCAGCCCGCACACACGAACCAGCGTCGCACGGGCGCGACGCAACGCACTCTTGTCTTCCGCGGAGAAACGCTTGGCTTCGACTGCTACCCGCACTGCGAGAACCTGACCCGGATACTCGGCATTGATTGCTAGTTTGGCCGCAGATCCGTTATTACGCGGAATGGCCGCAGGAGTGTCAGATGCTTGAACGCTTGACTTGGATCACACCACTCATCTTGCTCGCCGCCGCGTGCAGCAGCGACAAGCCGCCGCCGCGCGGCTCGGACGATGGCGACGACGATGACGACACCGCCGAAGTGAGGGACGCCGGGAAGAAGGATGGCGGCGCACGCGACAGCGGGCCGGCTCCGCGCAGGGACGCGCGCGTCTCGATGCCCGACGATCCACCCGACGCAGACCTGCCCCAGCGCGAGACGCTCACCATCGACGACTGTGCCGACGGCAGCGGCGCGAACCTGTCCAGCGCGCAGCTGGAGCAGCTCAAGGGCGGCGGCTCCGACCAGGGCATGCGCTTCCTCTACCCCTACCCCGACACCGTCTTTCCGCGGGGTCTGGGCGCTCCGCTCGTGATGTGGGAGGGAGCCGCAGGCAAGGCCGTCTACGTGCGCCTCACCGGCGACGCGTTCGACTACACGGGCTGCGTGCTCACGGACACCGAAGGCCGCATCCAGCTCTCGAAGGAGGCCTGGGCGGGCGCGGAGCAACAGACGCTGGGCAAGCCCACCCCGTTCACGCTCGCTCTCAGCACCCTCGACGGGAAGACCGTACACGGCCCGATCGAGCAGAAGCTCATCATCTCGCGCGGAGCGCTGCGCGGTTCGATCTACTACAACACCTACAACGGTGGCGCGGCCGGCGCGGCGAACGGTGCGTTGGCGGGCTTCGTTGAGCGCATCAAGCCGGGCAGCGAGGCCGAGTTCTTCACGCGCTCGGGCGCATGCACGGGCTGCCACGCGCTGTCTGCCAACGGCGAGCGCATGGTCACGCGCGAGGTGCTCGGCGTGAACTCCGGGTACGTGTTCTCGATCGACGCGGACACCCAGCCCAACCCGGATCCGATCCGTACGGCGCGAAACACTTCGTTCGTGGGTCTGTCGCCGGACGGTTCGGTCTACCTCACCACGGCGGCCGGGCTCGGCGTGGGCCCTGCCATCGAGGGCGCCCTGCCCGTCATTCCCCAGCCCTCCGTGTTGGTGGAGACGGATACCGGCAACGAGATTGCGAACTCGGGCTTCCCGGACACGGCGCTGATGCCGACGTTCTCCCCCGACGGCAAGCTCGTCGTCTACAACGAGCAGGACAAGGGCGGCAAGGGCTTGTCGCTGATGGACTACGACGGCGCCGCGCGCCGTGGCTCGAACCCGCGTGAGATCTACACCGCCGGCAACGCGGGCTTCCCGGGCTGGCCGTTCATCTTGCCCGACAACGCGGGCGTGATCTTCACGCTCACCGAGTCGAGTGGCTTCTCGGGCGGTGGCGCGTTCATCCTGCCCACGCTGCTCTCGGGTCCGAAGAGTGACCTCGCGATCGTCGACGTCGAGAGCGGCGAGTCGACGCTGCTCGCCAAGGCGATGGGCTTCAACAGCGTCGACGACGCGAATGACGACAGGAACACGTACCTTCCGTTCGGCCCCGAGGAGCTGCACCAGAACTACTACCCGACCATCTCTCCGGTGGCCTCCGGCGGTTACTTCTGGGTGTTCTTCGACTCCATTCGCCACTACGGCAACATGGGCGTGCGCCGCCAGCTGTGGGGCACGGCGGTCGAGGTCCAGCGTCGCAAGGATGGCGAGTTCGGCAACGCCTCCGAGGTCCTCTACGGGGTCGATCACAGCAACCCGCCGTTCTATGTCAGCGGCCAGGTGTTCGACACCGCCAACCACCGCGCGTTTACCGCGCTCGATCCGTGCCTTGCCGACGGCGAAGCGTGCGCCACCGGCGTGGACTGCTGCAGCGGCTTCTGCACCGACGGAGTCTGCGGTCCGCCCAAGCTGTGCTCGAACGAAGACGAGCTGTGCAAGGAAGACGGAGACTGCTGCGACAAGCGCCTGCAGTGCACCAACGGCTTCTGCGGCCAGGTCTTCCTCTGACACGCAGCCGATGACGCTACCGCTGGCGCGGACCGGTTAGTTCCGGCGGTACGTCAGCGTGTAGCGGATCGGCGTCTCGAACTTCTCGGAGCGAAGCTCGACCGAGAGCTTCACGCTGCCATCGGCCTGCGGCGCGAAGGTGTTGGTGCGCTTGCCTTCTTCGGTGGTGACGGTCTGGACGAGCTTGTCGCCGTCCCAGCGCGCCGTGAACTCCGCGTCGTTGCCGTCCGGGTCCTTACCCTTGGTCGCTCCCTTGAGGGAGCTCGGCTCGGCGGCACGCCCTTCGGTCTGCACCACGACCACGTCGGCCTTTTGCTTGAGCTCGATCCACTCGGGGATGTGAGTCTTCGCTTCCAAGCGCTTGCGCGCGATCGGGCGCGTGAGAGCGAAGAACTCGCTGACCGCTTTCTCCACCGACTTCTTTCGGACTTCGTCCTCCGTGGACTTGCCGGCGTACTTGAAGCGACCGGCGAAGAGCGTCTCGGCTCCAGCCGCGTCCTGCGAGCCACTCGCGTCCGCGTGTGCGAGCGCTCCATCGAGCAGCGGTGCGACCAGCAAGGGCGCGCCCAAGATCAGTGCAAATAGCGCATTTTTTGGCTTCATCGGCGTCCGATATCACA
>DASUME010000116.1:0-10014 GCA_036277895.1 Polyangiales bacterium | reverse complement strand
CGAACACCTGTCCGAGGGCAGCGAGCTGAGCGCGATCCTGCTGCGCTGAGGTAGAGTGCGCGCATGTCCCTGGCGCGCTCGCTTCGGCGTAGCTCACGGCTCGTGCGCTGGCGGCGCGCGTCGGTCGCGGCGGTGTGCGCGCTGGCGGTGGCGGGCTCGGCTGCGTTTGCGCTCGGGCAGCCCTTGTACGCGCTCGCGGCGGGTGTGGTGGCGTCGATCGCCGCAGCGTGGCCGGTCGACCTGGCGCGGATCGCACGCGCGCTCGATCACGCCAATCAGCAAGAAGGGCGCCTGGTCGCGGCGCACGAGCTCGCAAGTGCGCGCGTACGCACGCCGTTCATGGAGGCCGCGATCCGCGACGCCGAGGCGCGGCCGCTGGCGAAGGGCATGCCGCAGCCCAGACTGTGGTGGGTGCCCGTCCTGGCCGTGATCGAGCTCGTCGCGCTGACCCTTCCCTCCGGGCCTAGCGCTCCCGCGCGGCGTCCCACGCTCCGCTCCGTCCCCGAAGCGCGCGACGAACGAGCCGAGGCGCTGGCCACCGTGAATGCACTCGAAGAATACGTGGCCGTCCGCGAACAGGCGCGCCAGCGTGTGGTGCAGGCGCTGGCGCCGTTGCTGAGAGGAAAGGCGGTGACGGCGGAGGCGCTGCGCTCGCTGGCCGACGCGGTGGCCGGGCCGCAGCTCTCGAGCGCGCGGCGTGCGCAGCTGCAGGAGGCGCTCGAGCGCGCGCGAGAGAGTGAACGTGCGCGGCTGGAGGAGGCGCAGCGCGAGGCCGTGCAGCAGGAGCGCAAGCTGGAGCAGCTGACGCGTCCCAAGCCCGAACAACGCAAGCTGGAGCAGCTCGCCAGGCCGCAGCAAGAAGAACAGGATCTGCAGCGGCAGCTCGATCGCGCCACCGAGGCGCTCCAGCGAGGCAACCCGCGCGAAGCCGCCGACGCGCTGCGTGAAGGTGCCGGCGCGATCGCTCGCCAGCAGCAGGAGACGCAGCGCCAGCGTGAAGAGCTCGCGCAGCAGCGCGAAGAGCTCCAGCGCCCCGCCGACGACGCGCAGCAGCTGCAGCAGTTCGAGCAGGCCGCGCGCGGAGGCGGCAGCGAGCCCGACCCCGGCGAGCACCCGCCCGCCGAGCGCCGCATCGGCGGCAGCTACCAGGACGAGCGCCTGCGCGGTGCACACGGCGAGGGACCGTCGCGCAGCCAGGTGATCGAGGGCGCGAGCCAGGCCGGCTTCGCTAGCGTGCCGTACCGCCGCGTGTACGCAGACTACCGAGCGCACGCCGAGCAGCTGCTCGAGCGCGACGACGTGCCCCCCGGCGAGCGCTTCTACGTGCGCCGCTACTTCGACCTCGTGCAACCGCGAGAACCGCGATGACCAGCCCCGAGAACCAGCTCAGCGACTTCCTCGCCGACGTCGGCCGCCTGCGCGAGGCCGTCTCCTCCCAGGTGGTCGGCCAACGCGCGCTGTTCGACGGCGTGCTGACCTGCCTGCTCGCGGGCGGGCACGCGTTGATCGAGGGCGTGCCCGGCGTGGGCAAGACGCTGATGGTGCGCACCGTGGCCGACGCGCTCTCGCTGCGCTTCGCGCGCATCCAGTTCACGCCGGACCTGATGCCGTCCGACCTGGTGGGCACGAGCGTGTTGCGCGAGGACGGCACACGCCGCTTCGAGTTCGCGCCCGGCCCGGTGTTCGCGCAGCTCGTGCTCGCCGACGAGATCAACCGCGCCACGCCCAAGACGCAGAGCGCACTGCTGGAGGTGATGCAGGAACACACGGTCAGCGTGGCTGGCGTCACGCACACGCTGGCGGAGCCGTACTGCGTGCTGGCGACGCAGAACCCGCTCGAGATGGAGGGCACCTATCCGCTGCCCGAGGCGCAGCTCGATCGCTTCCTGCTGCAGCTGCAGGTGCCCTTCCCCAGCCGCGAGGAGCTGCACCAGATCCTCGACCGCACCGCACACGGAGAGCCGCCGCCCAAGCCGGGCCCGGTGCTCTCGCCCGAGCGTGTGCTGGCGCTGCGCGGCGTGGTGCGCCAGATCGCGGTGCCGCACAGCGTGCAGGACTACGCGCTGCGCGTGCTGGAGGCGACTCACCCCGAGCGCGCGCGCGAGCTGCCGCGCATTACGCGCTTCGTGCGCTACGGCGCCAGCCCGCGCGGCGCGCAGGCGCTGCTGCTCGCCGGCAAGGTGCGCGCCGCGCTGGCCGGCCGGTTTGCGATCGGCGAACAAGACGTGCGCGCGGTCGCGCAGGCGGCGCTGCGCCATCGCTTGATCCTGAACTTCGAGGGCGAGGCGGAGGGCATCACGCCCGAGGCGCTGCTCGACGACGTGCTGGGCACCGTGCGCTGATGGCGCTGCTCGAGCCCGGCTTTCTGCGCAAGCTGGAGGCGCTCGCGCTGTGGGCCGAGCAACCCGGGCGCGGCCAGCGCGGCGAACGCAGCGCTCGCAGCGCCGGCAGCGGCGTCGCGTTCGCCGGCCACCGCGCCTACGCCGCGGGCGACGACTTCCGCTTCATCGACTTCGCGCTCTACGCGCGCAGCGATCGTTTGCATGTGAAGCAGTTCGAGGAGGAGCGCGAGCTGGCGATCGAGCTGCTGCTCGACTGCTCGGGCTCGATGGAGGCCAAGCTGCCGCTGGCCAAGCAGCTGGCGGCGGCGCTCGGTTACCTGGCGCTGGTGCACTCCGATCGGGTGGCGGTGCAGCCGTTCGCCAGCGCACCGCTGGCGCGGCTCGAGCCGCTGCGCGGCGCCAGGCGTGCGCTGTTGCTGCTGCGCCACCTGGAGGCGCTGCGCGCGGACGGCGGCACCGATCTGCTGCAGGCCGCGCGCGCGGTGCGGGCGCGTACGCGGCGCGGCGGGCTCGCGTTCGTGATCAGCGACGGCTACGACGTGCCCAACTTGCTGGCCGGCATCGACGTGCTGCGCCATGCCCACCTCGCGCCGGTGGTGCTGTTGCTGGAGCACGCGGAGGAGGCCTCGCCGTCGCTCGACGGAGAGCTGACGCTGGTCGACCGCGAGACCGGAGAAGAGCGCGTGGTGACGGTGGATGCGCGCGTGTTGGCGCGCTATCGCGAGGCCTACCGCAGGCGGCGCCAAGAGCTTCGGAGCGGCCTGCGCGAGCGCCACGTGCGCACGTTCGAGCTCGACAGCGCCACGCCGATCGAGCACGCCGTGCTGTCGCTGCTGCGGCGAGGGGGCGTCGTGCGCTGATGCGGCTGTTCGGCCTCGACGCCTGGTCGCTCACGCTCGCGCTGCTGGCGGTCGGCGCGCTGTTGGCGTGGTTGTACCTGCGCAAGCAGCCCACGCGCCGCAGGGTGGTGCCGGCGCTCTCGCTGTGGCTCGCGATCGAGGCCGCGGGGGCGCGGCGCTTCGCGTCCAGGACGACGTCGCTGTTGTTGGCGCTGCTGATCGCGTGCCTGCTGCTGGGTGCCCTCGCCGACCCGCGGCCCGCCTACGCGCCGGGCGACTTCGTGCTGCTGATCGAGCGCGGTATCGCGATGTCCGCGCGCGACGTGCCGGGCACACGCCTGGCCGAGGCCAAGCGCTCCGCCCATGCACGCGTCGACGCGCTGCGGCCCGGCGATCGCGCGCAGGTGCTGAGCTTCGCGGCGCAGGTGACCGCCCACAGCGAGCTCAGCGCCGACCGCGCGCGGCTGCACGCCGCGATCGATCGCATCGAGGCCAGCGATGCGCGCAGCGATGTCGAAGCTGCCGAGGCGTTCGTGCGCGGGTCGCGCGTGGTGTCGTTCGGGAGCGCAGAGGTTCACGCCCAGGAGCGCGTGCGCGTCGGCAGCAGCGATCGCAACGTGGGCATCCGCGCGTTCGGCGTGCGCAGCTACCCGCTCGACCGGGCGCACGCCAGCGTGCTTGTCGCCGTCACCAACTTCGGCAGCCGCAGCGAGCGCGTGACGCTGCGCGTGCGCTCGGACGTCGTGTTGTACGAGCAGACACTCATGCTCGAGCCTCAGGGCTCCACCACCCGCACGCTCGACGACCTGCCTGCGCTTGCGCTAGAAGCTTCAATCACGCTCGCTGACGGGCGGGATGCCTTGCCCGCAGACGATCGCGCCGTGGCCGCGTCGTCGGCGCGCGCGCCGCGCGTACTGCTGGTCTCGGCGGGCGATCGCTACCTCGAAGCGGCGCTGCTGGTCGACCCCGCGCTGACGCTCACGCGCGCCGAGGCGTTCCAGCCGGGCGACTACGACGTCGTGATCTTCGATCGCACCCAACCCGCCCAGGATCCCGCGCTGCCGGCGCTGTACCTCGGCGCGCCGGGTGACAGCTTCGTCGCCAGGCCGTACTTCGATCGCCTGCAGGCCACGCCGCTGCTCGCCGGGCTGGCGCTGCGCGATGTCAACATCACGCGCGCCGCTTCGCGCCCGCTCGGTCCCGGCGATCGTGCGCTCGCGTCGAGCGCGGACGGTACGCCGCTGTTGATCGAAGGCCACCGACGTGCGCCTTTCCTCGCGTTGACGTTCGCGCTCGCAGAGAGCGACCTCGCGCTGCGCGCGGCCTTCCCGGTGTTCGTGCAGCGCGCGATCGACCAGCTGCGTGGCGAGCCGCCCAGCGCGGAGTCGCACCTGGCCGGCGAGCCGTTCGCCGTGCGCGAGGGAGGCGTGCTGCGTGCACCCGACGGCGTCACCACCACGCTGGCGCCGAATGCGCGCATCGCGCTCGAGCGCGCTGGTCGCTACGAGCTGCTCGCCGATGGCCGCACCACCCCACTCGCGATCTTGCCGCATGCAGGCTCGATCGCACCGCAAGGGCGCGCGCTCCCCCCGACCCGCACGTTGGCGTGGTACTGGCCGCTGCTCGCGCTGCTCGCGCTGCTCCTGCTGGCGTTCGAGCAGATCGCGTATCGGCGCGGGTGGACGCAATGAGCCTCGCGCAGCCGTTCGCGTTGCTGTTGCTGCTGCTGGTGCCGTTCTTCGCGCCGCTGCGCGGGCTCGCGATCGCTGCCGTGGTGCTCGCGCTCGCGCAGCCGAGCTACCTGTCCCCCGCGAAGCCCGTCTGGCGCAGCGTGCACGCCAGCGGCGACCTGGGGGCGGCCGTGCAACATGCGGCAGCGCAGCTGCCGGATCGCGGCCGCATCGCGCTGCACAGCGACGGACGCGAGAGCGCGGGCAGCCTGCTGCGCGCCGCGAGCGAGCTGCACAAGCGCGAGATCGCGCTGTACTACGCCTACGAGCCACCCGCGCCCGAGGTGGCGCTGCTCGAGCTCGCGCTACCGCAGCCCGCCCGTGCCGGCGTCCCATTCGCGCTCGAGGCCACGGTCGCCAGCACCGTCGAGAGCGATGTCGAGCTCACGTTGACGGAAGCGGAGCGCACGCTGGAGACGCGCGAGGAGCACCTGCCGAGCGGCGCCAGCACGCTGCGCTTCCAAGTGCCCGGCCGCACCGGCGAGGTGCAGCTGAAGCTCACGCTGCGCGCAGCGGCGGACACCGACCACACGAACGACACGCTCGAGCGCCGCGTGCGCATCGGCGATCGCCCGCGTGTGCTGCTGCTCGACTCGGAGCCGCAGTGGACCGATGCGTTCGCCACGCTGCTGCGGAGCTCCGGCTTCGACGTCGACCTCCGCGGCGAGCCCGAGGCGTACGACTTCGTGGTCCTGTCCGACCTGCCGGCGAGCGCGCTGCCCTCCCAGCGCGCGCTGATCCGCTACGTGCAGGAAGGCGGCGGCTTGCTGGTCGCGGGCGGTGCGCATGCGTTCGGTCCGGGCGGCTACCGTGGCAGCGCGCTGGAGCGCATCTTGCCGGTCACGCTCGAGGGCGGCGACGCGCGCAACGAAGCCTCGCTGGCGCTGGTGCTCGCGATCGACAAGAGCGGCTCGATGGCGGGCGACAAGCTGGAGCGCGCGAAGGAGGCGGCGCTGGCCACCGCGGCGCTGCTGCCCGAAGACGCCTACCTCGGCGTGATCGGCTTCGACGTCGAGGCCACGCGCATCGTGCGGCTCGCGCGCGCCGGGGCCGACGTGTCGGCGATCGGCAAGCTCGGTGCGGGCGGAGGCACGGCGCTGTTTCCGGCCCTCGACGCGGCCTACGGCGACCTGGCCGCGGTGCGCGCGCAGCTCAAGCACGTGGTGGTGCTGACCGATGGCCAGACGCAAGAAGAGGCGCTCGGCGAGCTCGTGCGCGCGATGCACGCCGACGGCATCACGATCTCCACGGTCGGGCTCGGCGAGGACGTGCAGCACGGGTTGCTCAGCGAGCTGGCCAAGCTCGCGCGCGGGCGGGCCTACTTCACGCGCGACCCGAGCCAGATCCCGCGCCTGTTCGTGGAGGAGACCGAGCGCGTGGCGCGCTCGCTGGTCGTCGAGCGTGCGATCGGAGTGCGGCAGGTGGCGCCGGCGGCCTTCTTGCGCGGGGTCGCGATCGGCTCCGCGCCTCCTCTGCGGGGCTTCGTGGAGACGCGCGCGCGCCCTGGCACCACGTTGCTCGCCGCGGGCGATGCGCCGATCCTCGCGCGCATGCGGGTCGGCGAGGGCTGGTCGCTCGCCTGGACCAGCGACCTGAAGCCGCGCTGGTCCGCGCCCTGGTTCGCCTGGCCGGGCCACGCGCAGCTGTTCGCGCAGCTGGTCCGCGAGCACATGCGCCGCGCCGACGGGCTCACGCTGGAGCTGCGACCCGTCGGCGGCCAGCTGGAGGTCAGCAGCGACGTGGTGGACGATCGCGGTCGGTTCGTAAATGGGCTCACGGGAACGGTCGAGCTCGACGGCGCCAGCGTGCCCTTCGAGCAGGTAGCGCCCGGGCGATACTCCGCACGCGTAGCAGCCCACGCCGGGGCCACCGTGCGCGCGCGGATCGGGGATCGCCGTGGCAGCCGGTCGGTCCCGCCCGTGAGGGCCGAGGGATCGGGGCGCGCCCTGCTCGAGACCGCGGCCCGCCTCACCGGGGGCGGCCCCGTGCCCACCGTGATCCCGGCGACCGACCCGGCCCCGCCGCGGCCACTCTGGCCGGCCTGCCTCTGGGTCGCGCTGGGGGCCTTCCTGCTCGACCTGACCCATCGGCGCCGGCGGTCACCGGGGGGCTTGACGCCACGATACGAGACCTTATTCTCAGCGGCTCCCAAGCCCAGGGGGGCCTAATCGTCATGAACATCAAAGCCCAGAAGTCCGAAGCCATAAAAAAGTCGGACCTGAAGCGTTTCAAGAAGATCCTGGAAGACAAGCGCGAAGCCTTGCTCAAGGCGGCGCGGGACAGCCTCCAGGAAGACATGACGCTCGACACGAACGACCTGCCGGATGAGATGGACCTCGCGGCCAGCGAGTACCTGCAGTCGTTCACGTTTCGGCTTCGTGGTCGCGAGCGCTTCTTCCTGGACAAGATCGACCAGGCGCTCAAGCGCATCGAAGACGGGTCGTTCGGAACTTGTGAGTCGTGTGAAGAGCCGATCTCGATCAAGCGCCTGGAAGCGCGGCCCGAGACCACGCTCTGCATCCGCTGCAAGGAAGACCAGGAGCGCGTCGAGCGCGATTTCGGCTGAGCCATCCCCCTACCGGTCGTGCTAGCTTCGGACCGTGAGTTTGGTCCGAGCTACCGCTATCCGTACGAACACGCTGCGCGCCCGTCGCGCCAGCGCTCGTCGTCCGTAGGCGGTCTCCACGACCACTCTCGAAGCAGAGGCCGCCCACGAGGCGGCCTCTCGGCGTTTAACGCCCCGTTGCCGTCCCGTGTGCGCCTCCCCAGCCGGAGCAACACGATGACCACTGCAACCGATTCACTGATGCAACTGATAGACAGGCCCACGCCCGTGATGGTGCGCGGCCAAGGCTCGTACCTGTGGGACGAGCACGGGCGGCGCTACCTCGACTTCGTGCAGGGGCAGGCCGCGAACTGCCTCGGTCACGACCCGCCCGCGCTGCGCGAGGCGCTCGCGACTGCGGCGGTGATCAACCCCGGACCGGCCTATCACAACGCCCCGTCCCACGCGCTGGCGGCCCAGCTCGCCGCGCTGACGGGCCTCGACCAGGTGTTCCTCTCCGGCTCCGGCGCCGAGGCCAACGAGGCAGCCGTCAAGCTCGCGCGCAAGTGGGGCCAGCTGCATCGCACAGGTGCATTCGAGGTGATCACGACCCAGGAGAGCTTCCACGGCCGCACGCTCGCGATGAGCAGCGCCACCGGCAAGCCACGCTTCGCGGACGCGTTCGGGCCGCACGTACCGGGCTTCGTGAAGGTCCCGTTCGGGGACCTCGGGGCCGTCGCCGCGGCGATCAGCGCGCGCACGGTGGCGGTGATGGTGGAGCCGATTCAGGGTGAAGCCGGCGCGGTCACCCCGGCTCATGGCTACCTCGCTGCGCTGCGCGCGCTGTGCGATCGCCAGCGCGTCCTGCTGATCGTCGACGAGGTGCAGACCGGCATGGGCCGCACCGGCCCGCTGTTTGCGTTTCAGGCCGAGCACGTGCTTCCGGACCTGCTCACGGTCGGCAAGGGCATCGGCGGCGGGCTCCCGGTATCCGCGGTCCTCGCACGCGGCGAGGCTGCGTGCTTTGCAGTCGGTGATCACGGCGGCACGTTCGCGTCGCATGCGCTGCTCTGCACCGGTGCACTCGCGGTGATTCGCGCGGTGCTGGCGCTCGACCGCGAGGCGAGCTCGCGTGCGCTCGAGGCCGCGCTGCGCGTGCTGGCGCAGCGCCACGATCTGCACCTTCGTGGCCGCGGACACCTCTGGGGCCTGGTGTTGCCCTCCCCGCGCGCTGATGCGATCCGCGAGCTCTGCTTCGCGCGCGGGCTGCTGGTGAACGCCGCGCGAGCGAACGTGATCCGCTTGATGCCGGCCCTGAACGTGGACGTGCGGGAGGTCGAAGCGATGACCACGATCCTGTCCGCCGCGCTCGCCGAGGCCTGATACCAAGCGGAAGGCTTGCATCGGTCACCGAGAGCCAGCCTGGTAGTGCCCTCTCGCCTGGGATAAGTTACCCGCCGCGAGGAGGCTCCTTCGATTGTCGGCGCAAGATCACGGTTCCATGGCCTACGAGGCGGGGCTCCCGTCGCCGGGCACCGTGGTCGGTGGCTACGTGGTGCGTCGGCAGGTTGGCCAGGGCGGCATGGCGGCCGTGTTCGAGGCGACGCACGTCTCGCTCGGCAAGCGCGTGGCGCTGAAGATGCTGCTCCCGCACCACGCCACGCGGAGCAACATCGCGAAGCGCTTCGTGCGCGAGGGCGAGGCCGCCGCGCGCCTGAACCATCCTCATGCGGTGGACGTGACGGACGTCGGCACCGACGCGCGCGGCGCGCCGTATCTGGTGATGGAGTTCCTCGAGGGGGAGGACCTCGCGAGCCTGCTCGACCGCAAGCAGAGGCTCTCGCTCGCCGAGGTGGCGGACATCATGGTGCCCGTAATCTCCGCGATCGCGGCCGCACACGAGCTCGGCATCGTGCACCGCGATCTGAAGCCCAACAACATCTTCATCGCGCGTCGCGGCCACTCGCTGGTGCCCAAGGTAGTCGACTTCGGGATCTCCAAGGTCGACACCGAGTCGATGAAGCTGACCGGCACGCAGGCGATCCTCGGCACGCCGCACTACATGTCCCCGGAGCAGGCGCAGGGCTCGGCGCAGCTCGACGCGCGCAGCGATCAGTTCTCGCTGGGCGTGATCTTGTACGAGTGCATCGTCGGCAAGCGCCCGTTCGAGAGCGACTCGGTGTGGGGGGTGATCACGCAGATCATCCACCAGGTGCCCACGCCGCCGAGCAAGCTCGCGGTCGGCGTGTCGTCGCGCTTCGAGGCGATCATCGAGCGCGCGCTGCAGAAGCAAGTGAAGGACCGCTACCCGGACGTGCGCAAGCTGGGCGCGGCCTTGATCGAGTTCGCGAGCACGCGCACCCGGCTCTCGCACGGCGCCGACTTCGGGCTGTCGATCGACAGCATGGAGATCTCGCGACCGGGGCGCGAGAGCGCACCCAGCTCACGCCACGAGCAGCTCGCGCATGCGAGCGCGGCCACGGTCGACGAAGCGCCGCATGCGTACTCGCAGAGCGTCGAGGTCACGCCGCGGCGATCGCGTGCGCCGTGGCTGATCG
>DASUME010000115.1:0-14000 GCA_036277895.1 Polyangiales bacterium | reverse complement strand
CGAGCCCGAGCTCGGCATCGTGCACCGGATCGACGTCGACACCACGGGCCTGCTGGTGTTCACGCGCAACCTCAACGCCAAGCGCCACCTGCAGCAGCAGTTCCGCGCGCACAGCGTGCACCGCCGCTACCTGGCGCTGATCCACGGCAACATCGTCGGCCGCACCTTCGACACCCTGCTGATCCGCGATCGCGGCGACGGCCTGCGCGGCTCGTTCGGCGTGTTCCGCGCGCCGCGTGGCAAGCCGCCCGAGGACGGCCAGCGCGCGATCACCCACGTGCGTGTGCTCGAGCGCTTCGAGGGCGCCTCGCTCGTCGAGTGCGCGCTGGAGACCGGCCGCCAGCACCAGATCCGCATCCACGTCAGCGAGGCCGGCTCTCCGCTGCTCGGCGAGCGCGTGTACATCCGCGACTACAACGGCCCGCGCATCGAGGCCGCCCGGCCGATGCTGCACGCCGCCGAGCTCGGCTTCATCCACCCGCGCACCGGCCGGGCGCTCTCGTTCCGCAGCGAGCCGCCGAAGGACTTCGCCACGCTGTTGGCCAGCTTCCAGGCCAAGGGCCGCTCGCGATGAGCAGCCAGCGCAACCTGGCCTGGCTCGTCCGGCTGCGCTGGTTCGCGGTCGGCAGCCAGGCGCTGACCGTGCTCGTCGCCCAGTGGCTGCTGCAGACGCCGCTCGACAGCGCGCGCCTGTACGCGATCGTCGCCACCACGGCGCTCTCGAACTTGTTGTGTGCGCTCTGGCTGCGGCGGCGCACGCAGGTGCCGGAGAGCGCGCTCGCGGCCCTGATGGGCCTGGACTTCGTGCTGCTGACGGCGCTGCTGCACGCCGCGGGCGGGCCCAGCAATCCGTTCACGGTGCTCTACCTCGTGCACGTCGCGCTCGCCGCGGCGGTGCTGCGCCAGTCGTACGTGTGGGGCCTCGCGCTGCTCGCGGCTGGCTGCTTCGGCGCGCTGTTCGCGTTGCCTTCGAGCGAGCACGAGATGCACATGCACCACCACGATGCATCCGCGATGAACTTGCACTTGCAAGGCATGTGGGTGGCCTTCGCGGTGGCGGCGTTCGTGATGGCGTACTTCGTCACCCGCGTCACGCGTGATCTCGAGCTGCAGCGCCTGGAGGCCACCCGTGCGCAGGAGCGCGCGCTTCGTGCCGAGAAGCTCGCGTCGCTGGCCACGCTCGCCGCGGGCGCCGCGCACGAGCTCGCCACGCCGCTGGCCACCATCGCCGTGGTCGCCAAGGAGCTGGAGCGCGAGCTGCGCGAGGGCCAAAACGCGGAGGACGCGCGCCTGATCCGCGACGAGGTCGATCGCTGCAAGGTGATCCTCGAGCAGATGGCGTCGGACGCCGGCGCGAGCGCGGGCGAAGCGTTCACGCGTGTGCACGCCAGCGAGCTGGTCGACAGGAGCCTCGACGGTCTGCGCGAGCGCGAGCGCGTGGCCGTGCAGCTGGTCACCGACGGCGCGCTCAAGGTACCCACCACCGTGCTCGCACGCGCCCTGCGCGGCCTGGTGCGCAACGCGCTGCAAGCCTCCACGGCGGAGGTGGTGCTGCGCGTCGAGGAGCAGGCGGGAGAGCTCGCGATCGAGGTGCGCGACCACGGCATCGGCATCGCACCCGAGGTGCTCGCCAACGTGGGCGAGCCGTTCTTCACCACCAAGCCCACCGGGCAAGGCATGGGCCTGGGCGTGTTCCTGGCACGCGCGCTGTGCGATCGGCTCGGGGGCAGGCTGGAGCTGGCCTCGGTGCTCGGCGAGGGCACCACCGTGCGCATCCTGCTGCCACGCAACTCCTGAGGAGACGTCATGCACGACGACAGCGCACAGCTGATCCTGGTAGTCGACGACGACGAGCGGCTGCGCCAGCGCCTGGCGCGTGCCTTCGAGGCGCGCGGGCTCGCGGTGCGCACCGCCGGCGACTACGACTCCGCGCTCGAGATCGCGAAGGAGGCGCTGCCCGAGCTGGCGGTAGTCGACCTGCGCATGCCGGGGCCGTCCGGCCTGGAGCTGATCCGCGCGCTCAAGGAGCTCGATCCGGAGACCAAGATCGTAGTGCTCACCGGCTACGGCAGCATCGCCACCACGATCGACGCCATGCGCCTCGGCGCCGTCTACTACCTGCAGAAGCCGGCCGACGCGGACGACGTGCTGGCCGCGTTCGCGCGCGGCGAGGCGCCGGTCACGGAGACCCTCGATCAGGGCGTCGACCCGCCCTCGCTGGAGCGAGTGAAGTGGGAGCACGTGAGCCGCGTGCTGGCCGACTGCGGCGGCAACGTGTCCGAGGCGGCGCGCAAGCTCAAGCTGCACCGACGCAGCCTGCAGCGCATGCTGCAGAAGTTCCCGCCGCGCGAATGAGCGAGAGAGATCATGGCCAGCAAGAAGAAGGTGACCAAGAAGAAGCTCACCAAGAAGGCGCCTGCCAAGAAGAAGGTCGCGCCCAAGAAGAAGGCGGCCAAGAAGAAGGCCGGCAAGGAGGTCGCCAAGAGCTTCGACCTCGCCAAGCACGTGCTGCCCAGGTCGGTGAAGCACGCTGACGCGACCGAGCTGCTCGCACGCTTCGAGCGCTGCATCGAAGACCCCACGGTCGAGCTGCGTCACGGCAGCCCGTTCGAGCTCGTGATCGCGACCATCCTCGCCGCGCAGAGCACGGACCGCACCGTCAACCAGGTGATGCCGAAGCTGCTCGCGCGTTACCCGGACGCCACCGCGCTCGCGGCCGCGGAGCAGGAAGACGTCGAGCAGCTCGTGCTGAGCACCGGCTTCTTCCGCAACAAGGCCAAGGCGATCCGCGCCACCTCGCAGGCGCTCGTCGATCGCCACGCAGGCGAGGTCCCGAACACGATGGAGGAGCTGGTCGCGCTGCCGGGCGTGGCGCGCAAGACCGCCAACGTGGTGCTCTCCAGCGCCTTCAACATCGGCGCGGGCTTCATCACGGACACGCACGTGATGCGCGTCTCGCAGCGGCTCGCGCTCACGCGGCACACGGAGCCGGGCAAGATCGAGCAGGACCTGTGCGCCACGTTCCCGCGGTCGAGCTGGGTGGAGCTGCCGCACCGCTTCACGCTGCACGGCCGCTACACCTGCCTCGCGCGCGAGCCCATGTGCGCCGACTGCGGCCTGAACGAGCTGTGTCCCAGCCGGCAGGCGGCCCCCGCTGACTCCTGGACCGAGCGCGCCGAGCGAGGCTCCGAGCGCGCAAAGGCCGGCGTGCGGGCGAGCCGAGGTAACTGACTCGGCTCTTCATGCCGCATATGCACCTCAAGGGCATCCACATGACGGGCGCGATCAATCGCACCAACGGCACCAAGGAAGTCTTTTCACGACAAGCCGTTCGACTTCAATTACCAGCGCTCCTACGCGGTCGATCTGACGTTTAACCCCGACGACTCGCTGACCATCGACTGCACGTACAGCGAGCCCTCCGTGTTTGGACAACCGACCAACTTGGAGATGTGTTACCTGTTTTCGATGGCGTACCCCAAGGGCGCACTCGCTTCGCCCGATATCTGGGGCACGATTGCCCATGGATCGAGCTCGTGCTTAGGTCAGTAACCACTCTTCCTTCCTTCGCAGCCTTCGCCCTCGTATGTGCCCTCGCTTCGCAGGCGCATGCGCATGAGCCTCCGCACGGCATCGGCCTCGCGTGGCCAAGGCCGGAGGCAGACTCCACTCCGATCATCCTGACCAACCGCGGTCTGATCTTCGCCAACGACGGCGGCGCGAGCCGCTTCAGCCTGCGCTGCAACGAGTCGTACGGCGTCGTCAGCGGCGCGCGCCCGGAGCTCTCGCTCGACGATCAGGGCGCGGTGGTGATCGCGAGCACGCTCGACATCCAGCGCACGAGCGACCTCTCCTGCACGCACAGCTCGGCCACCGGCCTGCCCACGGGCGACGAGGCGGCCTCGCTCGACCTGTCGCTCGGTGGCTTCGCGACGGATCCCAGCAAGCCTGGCCGCGCGCTCGCCAGCACGCAGGCGTACAAGGTGCCCGCGCAGGTGTTCGTCAGCGAAGACTACGCGCGCACCTGGGCACCGCTGTCCACCAACGCCACCCTCAGCGTGTACAAGTCGCTGCTGATCGCCGAAGACGGCCTGCACGTGCTCGCCGGCGGCTCGCGCTACGACCAGCCGAAGAACAAGACGCTCTCGATCTACGCGTACTCCAGCGACGGCGGCAAGACCTGGACGGATGCCGACGTGGACGCGGTGCGCGAGCCACTCGGCTTTTTGCCTGGCGACAGCAACATCGCGTTCATGCGCGAGCAGCTGCCGAACCAGGTCATCGATCCGCGGGACAAGCTCCTGCGCTCGAGCGACGGCGGCAAGACCTTCGAGCTGATCGGGGACACCTTCCCGTCGCTGAGCGCCTTCGCAGCGACGCCCGATGGCAAGACGGTCTGGGTCGGTGCGCGCTTCGGCGGCCTGTTCCAGTCCGACGACTCCGGCAAGACGTTCGCGCGCGTGTTGCCCGACCAGATCAACGGCTCGGACTGCCTCTACTTCCGCCAGGACGTGCTCTGGGCCTGCAACAACATCGCGCCCAACACGGACGGCATCTACACCAGCAAGGATCTCGGCAAGTCGTTTCAGGAGCACATGCGCTTCGAGGAGGTCGCGACGCAGGTGGAGTGCGCGGACGTCGAGATCTGCGAGCAGGCCTGGCGCGACTGGGACTACGAGCTGCGCAACGGCTGGAACTCCACCGACGGAGGCCCCGCCCCGATCGAAGACGCGGGCGCGCGCGACGCACCCGATGCCGGTGTGACGGTCGAGCTGGACGCAGGTCACGACGCGGAGCGCGAGGCCGGCCATGACGCGGGCCCCGAGCAGCCCCGCAAAGAAGAGGGCTGCGCGCTGGGCGGCCGCAACGAGGGTGGCCTGCTGGCCCTGGCGCTCGCCGCCCTGCTCCGCCGCCGTCGACGCTGAGCCGCGAGCCTCCTGGCCCAAGCTGGGCCATGCTCCGCCGCGTCGATCATGGACACGCTCCGGCGGCAGCGCCTGCTCTCCGTACTGGCGATCGCCGTCGCCTGCCTCGCGTTCATGTGCCTGATCGCGCTGCGCGGTGCGCGCTGGTGGGTGTTCACACTCGACGACGCGTACATCACGCTGCGCTACTCGCTGCACTGGGCGCAGGGCCTCGGCCCCACCTGGAACCCCGGCGGCCCGCCGGCGGAGGGCTACACCACCACGCTCTGGATGGCCCTGCTCGCGCTCGCGATCCGGCTCGGCCTCGACGGCCTGCTGTTCGCCAAGCTGGCCGGCGTCGCGTTCGCGCTCGGCACGCTCGCGATCGCGTCGCTGATGGCGTCGCAGCTGTCGCGCCAGCGTGCGCTGGCCGCCTGCGTGCCGTGGCTGCTGGGCTGCGCGTACTGGCCGTTCTCGCTGCACGCGGTCTCCGGGATGGAGACCACCTGCTCGGCGTTCATCCTGACGCTGTTCTTCTGGCTCAGCAGCGCGCTCACGCCCCGGCGTTACCCTGCGCTCGCGATCAGCGCGCTGTTGGCCTGCCTCGCGCGCCCCGAGGCCGTGCTGGCGTGCGGCGCCACGCTGCTGGTGCTGCTCGTGCGCGAGCGCCTGCCGCTGTTGCGCGCGATCGTGCTCTACACGGTGATCCCCGGCGCGCTCTACTTCGCGCTGCGCGCCTCCTACTTCGGGCTGCTCTTCCCGCTCTCGTTCTACGTCAAGGCGATCGGCCGCGAGCCGCTCGCGGGCCTGAGCGACGTGCTCGAGTTCTACGCGGTGTTCGTGATCGCGCGGCCGTGGTGGGGCGTGCTCGCCGTGCTCGGTGCGCGTGATCGCAGGCTCGTGCCGGCGCTGGTCGGCGCGCTCGCGTTCTCCGTGTTCTTCATCTTCCCCGAGCACATCATGGCGTTCGAGTCGCGCTACATGATCCCGCTCTTTCCGTTGCTCGCGGCGTTGGCCGGGATCGGCGCGAGCCACGTCGCGGACTGGCTGCAGACGCGCACACGCTTCGCGCTGCCAGCCGTGTCTGCTGCCTTCCTGTTCCTGGCGGCCCTCCCGACCTCCGCGTTGTCCAACGTCGAGCCGTGGCTCAACTACGGACGTGGTCTGCAACGTGCGCACGTCACGCTCGCTCATGCGATGCGCGCCACCGGGCTGCGCGACGCCCAGGTCGCGATGCTCGACGTGGGCGCGGTCGGCTACTTCGCCGACTGGAACACGCTCGACACGTTCGGCCTCAACGACGCCCACGTTGCGCTCACGCAACGCAAAGACGTCGCCTACGTCTTCGCCAAGCGACCCGAGCTGATCGTGCTGATCTCCAAGGTTCCACGCAGCTTCGACCCCCTCTTTCCATGGGAGGCGCCGCTCTACCCGGAGGCGATCCGGCTGGGCTACCGCTACCTCTGCGACTACTCGTTCGATGCAGGCTACTTCCTCCAGCTCTACGCGCGCGATGCGGATCATTCTCGCGACGAAGTGATCTGCCGCGCGGCGTCCGATCCGTGAGGTTCATCAACTACGTGCGCAGCCTGCCCCGCGACCCCAACTCCACCCCGCCCACGCAGCCGATGTACGCCGGCATGACCGACTCCGACCTCGGCGCGATCTACGACTTCCTGCGCACCGTGAAGCCAGTCAAGAGCGCGGTGGAGGTCGCCTCAGCGCACTAGCGCGTCGAGCTTCGCCGTGTCGGCGTGCTCGCGGATCATCTGCGCCAGGCGATCGTACTCGGCTTCGCGGTCCCAGCGTGCGCGCTCGCCCACGCGGCCGAGGCCGCGGCGTTCGCGCAGCGCGTCGAGCAGCGCGTGGCGGATGGCGTCGGTCTCGAACAGGCCGTGCACCATCGTGCCGATCACGTGGCCCTCGTCGCTGACGGCGCCGTTGACCTGCCACGCGCCATCGGTGCGCGTCTCCAGCGCCGGGCGCGCCTCGCTGGAGGTCAGCCCTGCGTGGATGAAGTAGCCGGGAACCTCTTGCTCCACACCCGCGAACAGCCAGTTGTCGCTCGCCTTGCGCGCCTGCACGCGCAGCGTGTTCTTGCGCGCCGTGAACTGCGTGTGCAGCGCCAACAAGCCGAGCCCGTCGGCGTGATCCTGCGTGGACTCCACGTGCTGCGGGTCGGCGATCGTCTGCCCGAGCATCTGGCAGCCGCCGCAGATGCCGAGCACCCGCTGCCCACGTAGCGCGCGCAGCCGGATCACGAGATCGAGCCCCTTCGCGCGCAGCCACGCGAGATCCGCGATCGTGCTCTTCGTGCCCGGCACGATCAGCAGGTCCGCGGCGAGCGCGAGCTCCGCTTCATCGGTGAACGTGAGCGCGACGTCGGGCTCGTGCTCGAACGGCTGAAACTCGTCGTGGTTGGAGATGCGCGGCAAGCGCAGCACCACGATCTTCAGCTCGCGCTCCAGCGTCTTGCCCACGCGCGCATCGACGTTCAGCGAGTCTTCCTCCGCGATGCGCAGCGCCCCGAGGTGCGGCAGCACGCCGAACGACGGGATGCCCGTGTACTCTTCGAGCCAGTCGATGCCCGGCTGCAGCAGCGACACATCGCCGCGGAACTTGTTGACGAAGAATCCGCGCACACGCGCGCGCTCCTCCGGCGTCAACAGCTCCAGCGTGCCCACGAACGACGCGAACACCCCGCCGCGGTCGATGTCGCCCGCCAGGATCACCGGCGCATCCGCCGCGTGCGCGATGAACATGTTGGCCACGTCGCGCGAGCGCAGGTTGATCTCGGCAGGGCTGCCCGCGCCCTCGATGATCACCAGCTGGTGGCGCGAGCGCAGCCGCTCCAGCGCGCTCACTACCTCCCCCTTGATGTCGAGCCCGGTCGCGAACAGCTCGCGCGCGCTGCGCGTGCCGGACGGCTTGCCGAGCAGGATCACCTGGCTCGAGGCGTTGCCCTCGGGCTTGAGCAGCAGCGGGTTCATCTCGACCGTGGGCTCGATGCCGCACGCCTCGGCCTGCACCGCCTGCGCGCGCGCGATCTCGAAGCCGTCCGCCGTCACGTGCGCGTTGAGCGCCATGTTCAGGCCCTTGAACGGCGCGACGTCGAAGCCTTGCTGCTTGAAGTAGCGGCAGAGCGCGGTCACCAACAGGCTCTTGCCCACGTTGGAAGCCGTACCCTGCACCATCAACGTCCGCGCCAACATCTCGCGCTTATAATGCGTACAGCTCGAAGCGCATCCCGCTCGGCAGAGTCCCCCCGGCCCCGCCTACCACCCCAACCGATGGCGCGAGATGCGATTCGAGCCCACGCGGATGCTTCAAGCGCTGCCGTGTGGCTTCATGTGCAGCTGCGGGATGACGTCGTCTTCGAGCTCCAGCTCCAGCCGCGTCAGCGCCTGGCCCAGCGTGTTCCACAGCGACTCCGCCGCCCCGGCGTCGAAGCGCAGCGTGACCGGTCCGACGTGCAACGCCACGCAGTTGCAGTGGACACAACGTTGCACGTGCGACGTGGCGCTGCGCGCCAGCGTCTGCATGCGGCACTCTTCGGGCTTCTTCCCCATGTTCACTCCTGCCCGTGGCACGGCGTTCGACGAGCGGGGCGGTTCGAGGATGGGCGACCGCGCGACGCGCGCAGTACGTTCACTGGGGTGTGTCGGAAGCGCTTGAACAACGGCCTGCCCGGCCGCGCGACCGCCCATCACCGAACCACTCGCTTGTTGAATCGCGTTTTCTGCAGTAGTTGGGGATTACGCCGCATCGACCCGCCACGCAAGCCATAAATGAAAACACTTTTCATTATCACCCGGACTGGACGTATGACCCGACCCGCTCTCCGCAGCGTTCTCCTCACGCTTTCGCTGGCTTCGGCGATCGCGTGCAAACCGACCTCGCGCGCACCTGCCCTCGCTACCGCGGGCGGCGAGCTGCCAGCCCCCCCGACGGAAGTCTTCGAGAGCAGCACCGCGCTGATGCCGCGCGCCGTCACCAGCTTCGGGGCCGCCGAGCTGGCTGGAAACGTGTACGCGTTCGGCGGCTACTTCGGCGTGCCGCACGCGTACAACCGCGACGGACAGTCCGGCGAGCTGTGGCGGCTGGAGCCCGGCGGCCGCTCGTTCGAGCTGCTCGCGAACGCGGAGCCCACCCAGGGCGCGGCACTGGTCGCACTCGGCAACGCGCTGCTCCGGGTCGGCGGCATGCGCGCCAAGAACGCACTCGGGCAGCCGGACGACATCCACTCGCTCGACGAGGTCGCATCGTTCTCGCCCGAGACCAGGGCCTGGACACCCTTGCTCGCGCTCCCCACCGCGCGCTCGTCGCACGCTGCGGCGGTGATCGGCTCCACCGTGTACGTGGTCGGCGGCTGGAAGCTCGAGGGCAACGCGCAGAGCGGCACCTTCGCGGACAGCATGCTCGCGCTCGATCTGCAGAACGGCTGGCGCACCTTGCCGCAGCCGTTCCAGAAGCGCGCGCTCGCCGCCGCTGCGCTCGACGGCAAGCTGGTGGTGATCGGCGGCATCGACGCCAGCGGCGAGCTGTCGCGCGAGGTGCACGTGTTCGATCCGAGCGCCGGCTGGACGCGGGGCCCCGACTTCCCCGCGGACGCATTCGGCGTGGCGGCCTCGAGCGACGGCAACACGCTCTACGCCTCCGCGCGCGACGGTCAGCTGTACGCGCTGAGCGAGGCTCACGGAACCTGGCAGACGAGCAAGAAGCTGGTGTTCCCGCGCTTCTTCCACCAGCTGGTGCAGGTCGGCCCGACCAAGCTGCTCGCGCTCGGCGGCATCTCCGGCATGCACGCGGGCCCGCGCATCCGTGAAGTGGAGGATGTGGACCTCACCGCCGGCGCCCCGCTGCGCGTGCTCTCGTTCACCACCAGCAACCCGCTCGCGGGCCGCAACCGTCAGGGCGTGTTCGTGCACGGCGACGCGCTGTACGCGTTCGGCGGCAACCGCAGCCTCGCTCAGCACGACTTCAAGCCCGAGGACTTCAGCGACGACGCCGGCCGCTTCGATCTCGCCGCGCTCGCCTGGGCCCCGATCGCCAAGTTCCCGATCCCGCGCCAGACCTTGCAGACGCTGGTCACAGACGAACGCGGTCTCGCGATCGGCGGCTTCGGCCACGACGCGCCGCCGAAGGGCGAGGCGCACGCGCATGCCGACGCCTACAGCTACGACTTCGAGAAAGGCACCTGGAGCCCCGACCCGAGCGTGTTGCCCACGCCGCGCACGCAGTTCGGGCTGACCTCGTTTCAAGGCGCACGCTGGGTCTTTGGCGGACTCGACTTCAAGCCCGAGGCGCAGGGTGAGGCGCAGTTCGACCATCCCACCAGCGTGCTGCGCGCCGAGCCGGACAAGCCGTTCGCGGCCAGCGGCGTGGAGCTCCCGCGCCCCCGTCGCGCCTTCGGCGGCGCCGTGCTCGACGGCAAGTACTACATGGTGGGCGGCATGGCGGGCGGCTTCCAAACCATCGACCGCTGCGACGTGTTCGAGTTCGCGACCCAGAAGTGGAGCGAGATCTCCTGCCCTGCCACGCGCATCTCGCCGCAGCTGGTCGCGCTCGACGGCAAGCTCTACCTGGCAGGCGGCTCCAGCGCGGGCCCCGGTGGCCAGCTCACGCCGAACGCATCGCTCGAGGTGTTCGATCCCGCGACCAACACCTGGACCACCCTGCTGCCCACGCTGCCGATCGAGCCGCGCCACCTGAGCATGCTGCCGTACGCCGGCGGCCTGCTGCTCTACTCCGCGCACGACGAACAGGGCCGCGCGCACTTCGCGCTGATCAAGCCCTGATCAGAGCGCCGTGGCGACGCACTCGCCTTCGCCGTTCAGGTGGCCCTGGCTGGCCAGCTGCGCACGCACGAAGTCGTATGCGTTCGTGACTGGAAACAGACCGCCCGAGAGGTTGTAGCCCTCGCTGGTTGGGAACACCTCTTCGGCCTTGACGGTCTTGAGATCATCGCTGGTGACCAGGCCGTCGCCGTCCTTGTCGGCCTTGACGAGCCAGCCCGCGCGCAGCACCACCGTCGACTCGTCGCCGCGCACCAGCGTGGTGAACCACATGTGGTCGCCGTGCAGCGTGAGCTGCGCCGTCGTGGGCCGCCCCTCGGTCACGGCTACGCCGGGCTCGCCGTCGTTCTCGCAGCTCGCGAACTGCACCGGTAGCGGCACCTTGATCACGAACTTCACCGGCTTCGCGGCCGCGACCTCACCCTCGATCCAGTACGTGAGCTGCTGGTCCACCATCGCCTGCGCGTCTGCATCCGAGACCGCACCCACCTTCGTGAAGCCGGCGCTCGCGATCGGCGTGCGATAGCCGAACTGATCCCACTGCCCGGACGCGATGTCGTCGAAGCTGCCGAGCGTGACCCCGGTGGTGCCCACCGTGCGCAGGTCTGCGACGTACGTACCGGGCAGCTCGCGCGAATCGCCGCTGCGCGTGTTCGCCACCTGCACCTGGCCCACGCTCACCAGGTACTTGCTGTAGCTGACCGCGTAGTCGAGCGTGCCGTGCTCGTGTCCTTCCCCGTCGGCGTGGTCGTGCGCTTCGCCTTCGACCGGGATGCCGTCGGTGATCGTCTCCTCGGCCACCAGGTCCACGCGCAGGCTGCCCGGCCCACCGTCGTCGTCCCCACACGAAACCCCGAACACCGTGAGCAACAGGGCCAGCTTGCGCATACGCGACTCCTTCGGCTAAGTGTAACCACGAAACATATGCAATTTTATTGCATATGGGTCAAGCTTACAGGACCGACTCGGGACCAGGGTTGTACGGTTTGACCCGATCGGGTACGGTGGCGGGGCGATGAGGAGTGCCAAGAAGGACGACCGGGAAGCGCTGGTTGCGATGATTCGCGGCGCCGGTCTGCGTGTCACGTCGTCGCGCACGGCCGTGCTGGCCGCGCTGCGCGACACTGCGGTACCACTCAGTCACGCGGACGTGGCGGCCAAGCTGGAGCACCTCGGCGTCGACCGCACCACCGTCTACCGCAACCTGATCGACCTGGCCGAAGCGGGCGTGTTGCGGCGCAGCGACGTGGGCCACACCTGGCGCTTCGAGCTCGCCTCGCGCGACGACGAGCACGAGGCAGCGCAGCACCCACACTTCGTCTGTACCGACTGCGGCAAGGTCGCCTGCCTCCCCGCCGGCACCGTGGCGCTCAAGGCCGTACGCGGCAGCCCCGGTGCCCTGCGCCGCGGCAACCTGGAGATCCAGGTCCGCGGCCTCTGCGACGCCTGTACCTAACGCCACTGAAAGCTCAGTGGCGCGCGGCTGACCATGCCCTGCAGGATGGACTCGTGCGGCACGCTGTCGGCCGGGATCACCACCGCTCCGTCGCCGTCCGTGTCGAGCGCGAACAGCGCGTCTGCGTCCAGGTTGTTCACCCAGAGGTGCGGGTCCGCCGCGATGTTGAGCGCGCTCTTTGCGCCGATCGTGAAGCGCGTGGACTGACCGTTGACGGCCGAGTCGCCGCTCATGCTCGGCTTCGCATCGATCGTCGCGCTGAAGCGCACGCTCTCTGCGCCACGCGTGACCGTGCCTTCCAGGATCGCGCTGTGGCCCTCGATCGCACCGGGATTCGCGCGCGCTTCGTTCTGCGTCAGCAGCCACGAGATGCCGTAGTCGAACAGACCGGAGCGCACGTTGCCGGTGGTCGCGTTCAGCACGCCCAGGGGCTGGACCGCAGGCTCCAGCGCACGGATGGGCACGGTGCCGAGGAACTCCGCGACCGCCACCTCGCACAGCTCCGCGCGTCCCGACTCGGAGGCGCACAAGTACGTAGGCCCATACGCGACGTCCGCGCGCGTGAGCGTGAGCGTGGCATCGCCGAGCGCCACCGCGTGCGCGGCCGTGCCGGTCGCCGTCAGCGGCAGGTCTACGTGCTCCTGCCCGGTGTCCGCGCAACCCACGAGGAAGATCAGCAGGCGCCTCATATCGACAACCCCAGGCTGAGCAGCCACGTGCGCGGCGCACCGGCGATCACGTGCCGCATCGGCACCCGCGACGGGATCGCCGCCGGATCCCAGTTCGACGCCGCCACCAGCTCCAGCGCCGAATAACGCGCGTCCGTCAGGTTGAGCATCTGCAGCGAGAGCTGCGCGAGCCGGTAGCGCAGCGCGAGCTCGCCATCGAGCAGCGCCACGGCTGCCGTCTGCTCGCCGTACGGCAGCGGACGCGGGGACCAGTACGTGAAGCCGAGCCCCATGCGGCCGACCAGCGGATGCTGACGCCAGTCCACCAACGCGTGCTCCGCGCTCGCGTCGAGCCGAAGCACCACCGGCGGCACGTACGGCAAGGCCTGCCCCTCCTCGAACGGTGGGCTGGGGTTCTCGGCCGTACGCGGGGGCGGATCGTCGAGCTTGGCGCGCACGTAGGTCAGGCTCGCACTGCCGTGCAGCCACGGCAGCGGGTGCGCCTCCGCGTAGAACGTCGCGCCCAAGCGTGTGCTCGGTCCGGCCGGCTCGGCGCGTCCCTCGGTGGCCTCGAACACGATGTCCTGGCTCAGGTGCGTATAGAAGGCGCTCGCACGCAGCGAGGCGCGGTCGAACAAGTTGAAGCGCACGCCACCGTCCGCCGAGCGCACCTTCGTGAACGGCGCGGGCTCGCCCTCGTCGAGCAACAGCGCCTGCGGCGAGCGATACCCCTCGCCGTACGCCACGCTCAACGTCAGCGGCGCCCACGGCGTCGCCTCCAGCGCCACGCGCGGTCCGGTCGCGATGCCCGCCGCGCTGCGCCGATAGCCGACCAGGTAGGTCTGCTGACGGTAGCTCGGGATGAAGTTCTGCAGCGCGTCGCCGATCCGGTACGCGAGCACATCCGCGCGCACGCCGCCCTTGAGCTTCACGTACTTGCTCAGCTCCAGATCGAGATCGAAGTAGCCACCGAGGTCCGCCGCCGTGACGTCCGCATCGATGCGCCGATCCCAGGTCGTGTTCGCAGGCGCCGCGAGCAGGTTCTGCGCCTGATCGATGCGGTCGATGCGCGCCGACAGGCCCAGCTCGAGCGTGCCTGCACCCCACGTGAGCGGCTGCCAACGCTGCGAGCGATGGCGCGCCTTGAGCCCGACCGTGCGCGACTGGTTCAGCTGCT
>DASUME010000114.1:0-2200 GCA_036277895.1 Polyangiales bacterium | reverse complement strand
GCCTCGGCGGACTCGCCGCAAGCGTTCACCGCGCTGCCGCAGACCGCGATCTTGCCCCTCAGCATCGTGTACGCCACACCGCGTGCGGTGGTGCAGTGGCGCTACGCCGGCAACCGCACGTTCGGCGCCGCGACCAAGCTCGCCGATCTCAGCGCCGGAAGCGGCATCGTGAGCGCCGACCTCGACGGCGATCGCATCCAGGATCTCGCGGTCGCAGACGACGGCGACATCATCGTGCTCAAGGCGCAGGTGCGATGATGCGAAGCGCGATCGTCTTCTTGCTGCTGTTCACGAGCGCGAACGCGTGGGCGCAGAGCGCGGAGGATCTGGAGCGCGCGAAGGCCTCCTGGCGCGCCGGAGCGGTCGCGTACACCGCAGGCGAGTACGCGCCTGCGATCCAGGCATTCGAGGCCGCGTACGCGCTCACGCCGCTGTCGCCGCTCGCGTTCTCGCTCGCGCAGGCGTACCGCCGCCAGTACTTCGTGGCGCGCGACCGCAGCCACCTGGAGCGCGCGGTGGAGCTGTTCAAGCGCTACGTGCAGGAGGTGCCGCAGGGTGGGCGCAGTGCGGACGCGCTCGACGCGCTCTCGCAGCTGGAGCCTCTGTTGGCCACGCAGCCGAGCGCGGAACCGATCGCGGTGGTCGAAGCGCGCCCGACGCGCCTGATGATCACGGCCGACGCTGCCGAGGCACGCATCTCGCTCGATAGCGGGCCGCCGCTCGCTTCGCCGGCGATTCACGAAGTCACGCCCGGTCCCCATCGGGTGCGCGTCGAGGCGAGCGGCTTCACGCCGAGCGAGCGTGTGGTCACGGCGCTGCCGGGAGAGCTGATCTTGAGCGAGATCACGCTGCGCGAGCTGCCCGCGAGCTTGCAGGTCGCATCCTCGTCGAGCGCGGAGCTGTACGTCGATGGCAGCTTCGTCGGCCACGGCGGCCCGCAGTCCACGTTCGCGCTGCCGAGTGGTCCGCACACGGTCACGCTGACGCAACCGGGACACCGCATCGCGCAGCGTGCGGTCGTGCTGGAGCGCGGCGCCACGTTGGCGGTCGAGCTGCCGGCGGAAGTGACGTTCCAGCGTAAGGTCGCGCGGGCGTTGTTCGCGGTCGGCGGCGCGGGTGTGGTGGCGGGCGCGGTGTTCGGCGCGCTCGCGATGCACCACCAGCGCGACGCCCAGGCCTTCTTGCGCGACCAGCGGCGCGGCAACGTCAGCGACGCAGAGGCCGACGACTACGACGCGGACGTGCGCCGGCGCAACCGCCTGCGGCTCGCCACCGGGCTGAGCCTGTCGGCGGCCGGTGTGATCTTCGTGGCGGCGCTGGTGACGCACCAGCTCGACCGCCCGAACTTCGGCGAGGTGCAGCGCGTGCACTTGTCTGCAGACGGTCTGGTCGTGAAGTTCTAGTCTTTTAGCCTTCGCTCGACGCTCAGGCCGTTGCGCTCGAGGCGGCGGTAGAACGCCTGCCGGCTGAGGCCGAGCTCGGAAGCGGCCTTGGAGACCACACCTTGTGCGCGGGCGAGCGCGTCTTCGAGCTGCTCGCGCTCGTCGCCGGGGGGCGAGCTCGGGCGCTGCTTTTCCTTCTCCCGCACGGGCGTGGGCAACGCGAGATCCGAGGCGCGGATCATGCTGTCCTTGCAGACCAGGCTCGCACGCTGCAGGCGGTTCTGCAGCTCGCGCACGTTGCCGGGCCAGTCGTAGGCGAGCAACGCGGCGCGCGCGTCGTCGGCGAGCTGCGGCTTGCCCTCTTGCTGTGCGAGGTAGTGCTCGCTGAGCGGGAGGATGTCGTCGGCGCGCTCACCCAGCGGCGGCAGCGGCAGCTCGATCACGTTCAGGCGGAAGTACAGGTCCTCGCGGAAGGTGCCGGCCTGGATCGCGCGCGGCAGGTCGGCGTTGGTGGCGCTGACGATGCGTACGTCCACCTTGCGCGTCTCGTTGGAGCCGAGCCGCTCGAACTCTCCGGTCTGCAGCACACGCAGCAGCTTCATCTGTCCGTTCATCGACAGGTTGCCGATCTCGTCGAGGAACAGCGTGCCGCCGTGGGCGGCCTCGAAGCGCCCGATGCGCAGCTTCGCGGAGCCGGTGAAAGCGCCGGCCTCGGCGCCGAACAGCTCCGCCTCCAGCAGCTGATCGGGCAGCCCGCCCGCGTTGAGCTTCACGAACGGCTTGTCCTTGCGGCGCGAGTTGGCGCGGATGATCTCCGC
>DASUME010000113.1:0-6192 GCA_036277895.1 Polyangiales bacterium | reverse complement strand
CGATCTGGGCCGCACGGCTCCTGCTCTGCATGCCGCTCGACGTCTGGCTGCTGCGCCGCATCACCGGGCTGAGCGTGGCGCGCCAGCTGCGTGGCTCGTGGTTGCCGCTGTTGTCGGCGGCGGTGATGGGCGGCGGGGTGTACTTCGTGAAGCAGCGCTGGCTGCTCGAGCTCGCGCCCACCGTGCGCCTGTGGCCGATGGTCGCCCTCGGTGGGCTGCTCTACGGGCTCACGATGTGGCTGACCGGCAAGCAGCGCGTGCTGCAGCTGGTCGACTTCGCGAGCCAGTCGCTGCGCCGCCGCGCCTGACTACTTTCGATCGAACACGGTGCGCGACGGCCGGCCCTCGAGCAGACCCTGCACGCCATCCGAGAGTGCGCGCGCGTAGACCGCGAGCGCCTGATCGACCACATCGACGGTTCGATCGATGTCCTCGTCGCGGTGCGAGTAGCTGACCACCAGCGACGGCATCAGCACACCGCGCCGCAAGGTCTCTTGCAGGAACAGCGTGCGCAGCTCCTGCGATGGCTTGCCCTGCGCGTCCTTGGTACCGAACAGCAGGTTGCACGAGCGCCCGAACAGCTCGAACTGCTCCTGCACGCCGTGGCGCTGCGCCGCCTGCGTCAGCTCGGTGCGCAGGCGGTCGCCCTGACGATGCAGGTGCTCGACCACCGGCTCGTCGCGATAGATCTGCATGGTGCGGATGCCCGCGGCGAGCCCAGGGGTCTCCGCGCCGTGGGTGGTGGAGAGCAGGAACACGTTCTCCTCGGCGCGGGTGCGGCTGCCGAGGCGCATCAGCTCACGCTTGCCGGCGAGCGCCGAGAGCGCAAAGCCGTTCGCCAGCGCCTTGCCGAACGTGGAGAGATCGGGCGTGACACCGTACAGATTCTGCGCGCCGTGCAGGTGCCAGCGAAAGCCGGTGATCATCTCATCGAACACCAGCACCACGCCGTGCTGCGTGCACAGCGCGCGCAGCCGCTCGAGGAAGCCGGGCAGCGGATCACTCAGGCGCGAAGGCTCCAGGAACACGGCTGCGATCGTGGTTCCGTGCTGCGCGAACAGCGCCTCGAGTGCTGGCAGATCGTTGTACGGAAAGCGCAGCGTCTCCTCGTACGCCTCGCTCGGGATGCCGCCGTCCATGGTGGTTGTGGCGATGAACCAGTCGTCGTAGGAGAAGAACGGGTGGTCCGCGCAGATGGCGGCGCGCTTGCGACCGGTGTGAGCGCGCGCGAGCTTGAGCGCAGCCGACAGCGCCGTGGAGCCGTCCTTGGTGAACTTCACCATCTCCGCGCCGTGGATCAGCGCCAGGAACGACTCCGCGCACTCCAGCTCTATGGCGGCTGGGCGCGTGAAGTTGGTGCCCCACGCGAGGGACTCGCGCACGGCCTCCACCACCGGCGCGTACGCGTGGCCCAACGTTACGGCGCGCAGGCCCATGCCGTACTCGATGAACTCGTTTCCATCGACGTCCCACACGTGGCAACCCTCGCCGCGTGCGATGACTCCGGGGATGCTCTCCGGAAACTGATCCGAGCCTTTGGCGTAAGTGTGACCTCCGCCGGGAACGAGCTTGCGCAGCCGTTCTTGCAGATCGAGCGAACGCGTAAAATGCACCGGGCTGGACCTCCGCCCCGAGATTACCGTCGCGGGAGGGCGAAGCCACGAACTCATCGGTGGGTGCAGAGTGTTTTGTGCCACAAGCCCGTCACTCCAAGCGATGGCCCTGACCCGCGCCGATGCTATCTTGCCGAGCGCGAGATCAGCCCTTTCAAGAGGCGGGCTCGTAGCGCTAAAGGGCGCAGACTAATGCGGCTGATCGCCAACCCCTTACTCTTAGCGGCCCCTTCGATCGAGCTCCCGGCGCCTAGCAACAGCAAGTTGCTGATGATGTCCATGCGTCGCATCCACACGCTGGTCGGAGCCTGCGCGTTCTACGAGTTCGAGGATCTGGTGGCCGACCTACTCGGCGCCGATCTGTCGATCGTCACGCACACCGATGGCCTGCATGTGGGCCGCAACATTTACCGCGGGGTGCGCTACCTGACGGGCTCGCCCGCGGTCGCCGAAGCGGTGCGGCCGGGCCTCGGGGCTGTCCCGCTCGGCAAGTCCTACGACGTCTTTCTGCCTTTCTTCAACCACCCGCACGAGCTGTACGCGCTGAACGCGATCCGCGGCTGGCGCGAGCGCACGCGCTTCGCGGCTTGCTATCTGTGCGAGGCGTGGGACGCGGACTTGCCGCGCTACCTGGTCGAGCTGCTGCACGACTTCGACCACATCTTCATCGGCGTGCGCAACTCGGTGGAGACGATCGCGAAGATCGTGAAGCGGCCGGTCACGTACCTGCCGATGGGCATCGACACGGACCGGTTTTGCCCACGTCCGGGCGAAGAGCCGCCGCGCTTCATCGACGTCTGCAGCGTGGGCCGGCGCTCCGAGATCACGCACCAGGCGCTGCTGCAGCTGGCCGAGCAGAAGAACCTCTTCTACCACCACGACACGTTCACGATGGGTGGGCGAACGCCGATCTCGTTCCGCGTCGCCAACCACCGCGAGCACCGCGGCCTGCTCGCCAACCTGCTCAAGCGCAGCCGCTACTTCATCGCCAACCGTGCCTGGGCAGACCGGCCGTACCTCACCGGCGGCCGCGACGAGGTGCCCGCGCGCTTCTACGAGGGCGCAGCCGGTGGCGCGATCATGATCGGTGCGGCGCCGCGTGCGCCCGAGTTCGACGAGCAGTTCGGCTGGCCGGACTCGGTGGTGCCGATCGAGTTCAACTCGCCCAACATCGGCGATGTGATCGCCGAGCTCGACGCGAACTCCGAGCGTGTCGCGCGCGCCCGACACAACAACATCAAGAACGCGCTGCTCAAGCACGACTGGGTCTACCGCCTGCTCGACATGCTCCCGGTCCTCGACCTGGCCAGCAACGAGCGCATCGAGCAGCGCGTCGAAGCGCTGCGCGCACGCGCAGGCGAGCTCTGACATGAGCGCTGCGCGCACGCGAGCTCTGACATCAGCGCTGTGCGTGCGTGCGGCCGAGTTCGGCTGAAGCTTACGTCTTCGTAACCTCGAGAGGCTCGAGCAGCGCGCCGGCGGTCAACAGGTCGGCGGCGTGGCGAAGGGTCGCGAACGGCATCTGCGCGCGCTCTGCGATGTCGAGCAGTGAGCTCTCGCCGTCCGAAAGGTTCAGCACCCAGAGCAGCGCCAGCTGCAGGTTCGGGATGTTGGTGCCGCCCATCGCCTTGTAGAGGCCGCGCTTGCCGAGCTGCGGCTCGCCGTACGGAGCGAGGTTCTTGTAGCGCACGTTGCCGTCGAGGATGTCGACGATGTTGTGCAGCAAGGTCAACGACTCGACCATACGGTCTGCAGACACGAAGCTCAGGTTGTCCGCGGACGTGTGGTACTCGGGGAACATGCCGTGCCGGCCGCGCATCAGCGAGCCCACCGGCAGGCGGAAGCCGGGCGAATTGTACTGCCGCTCGTCGTAGCCGTACGGGAAGAAGTCGATCTGCTGGTGTGCAACGCCGCTCTCCCTCAAGGCGAGCGCGGCGGCGCGGTCGACCTCGCTGTTGCCTTGCACCGTCTTCTTGTACGTGAAGGGATGGCTGTCGCCGAGGCAGGTCAAGGTGAGGCCGGCCTTGATCTTGGGCTTCCTGTTCTGCGCCAGCCAGGCGATGGCGCCGATCGTGCCGGGTGCGTACAAGAAGCGCAGCGTGTACCGGCGCTGGGGCAGCGCGCTGAGCAGGCGCGCTAGGTGCACCGAGATCGCGAGCCCGGTCAGGTTGTCGTCGACCAGGGAAGGGTGGCAGAGGTGGGTGGAGATCAGGATCTCCTCCTCCCGCTGGCCGGGCAGCACGTACTCGCCCCAGGTCAGCGTGCCGGGCTCGAGGCTGCTGTCGATGCACACCTCGTAGTCGCCCTCGGTCAGGCCCTCCAGCTGGCGCTGGCTCAGGCAGAAGCCCCAGCTCTCGGCGTAGTACGAGGTGCGGTAGGGGATCAGCTCCGGCTGCTCGGGCAAGCTGAACAGATGAGGGCGTAGGGCCTCGAGCGAGAAGGTGCCGCGCACCGGGGCGCTGTAGTTGACCACGTGCAGGTTGTGGGCGTGGAAGTCCACCACACGCTTGCCGCTCGCGTCCTTGATGTAGGCATCGCGGATGTTCCACTCCTTCGGCACCGTCCAGTCGAGGATCGGCTTGCCAGAGCGCAGCTCGGTGCGCTGGAGCGGCACGTAGCGGCCGAGGATGTCGAGCGTCTGGCGCACCCCGTCGCCGGTGATGCTGCGGCAGATCGGGTACAGCTCTTCCACCAGCCCATACAGGGACTGGCCCAGGTCGTGCGCCGGCGCACCGAGGTTCTCCATCACACGAGTTTAACGCCCCTTGCGCGCCACGCCTCCATAAGCAAACCTCGCGCGATGAAACAGTTCGCCTGCCGTTTCTGCGGCACGTCTCTGCACGACACGGTCGTCGATCTGGGCATGTCCCCGCTGTGCGAGAGCTACGTGTCGGAGGAGCGCCGGGACGCCATGGAGCCGTTCTACCCCCTGCACGTGTGGGTGTGTCGGAGCTGCTTCCTGGTGCAGCTGTTCGTCGACGTCACGGCCGAGCACATCTTCGAGGAGTACGCCTACTTCTCCTCGTTCTCGTCCTCCTGGCTCAAGCACGCCGAGGACTACGTCACCTCCATCACCGAGCGACTCGGTCTGGGCGCCGACAGCCACGTGATCGAGCTGGCCAGCAACGACGGCTACCTGCTGCAGTACTTCGTCAAGCGCGGCATCCCGTGCCTCGGCATCGAGCCGGCGATCAACGTGGCCAAGGCGGCCACCGACAAGGGTGTGCCCACGGACGTGCGCTTCTTCAACGAGGAGACCGCGCGCTCGCTGGCGGCCGCCGGTAAGAAGTCCGACCTCGTGCTCGGCAACAACGTGCTGGCGCAGATCCCGGACCTGAACGGCTTCGTCGGCGCGATCCCGCTCGTGCTCAAGCCGCAGGGCACGGTGACGATCGAGTTCCCGCACCTGCAGAAGCTGTTCGACGAGAACCAGTTCGACACCATCTACCACGAGCACTTCTGCTACTTCTCGCTGATCAGCGTGGAGGCGATCTTCGCCAAGCACGGCCTGACCATCTTCGACGTGGAAGAGCTGTGGACGCACGGTGGCTCGCTGCGCATCTTCGCGCGCCACAGCGCGGATGCGTCGCGTCCGACCACGGAGCGCTTCAAGGCGCTCAAGCAGCGTGAGCTCGATGCCGGCTACCAGAACATCGACACGTACACTGCGTTCGAGCACAAGGCGCGCGCCACCAAGCACAAGCTGCTCAAGCTGCTCATCGAGCTCAAGGAGCAGGGCAAGACCGTCGCCGGCTACGGCGCGCCCGGCAAGGGCAACACGCTGCTCAACTATTGCGGCATCCGCACCGACCTGATCGCGTTCACGGTCGACAAGAACCCGTACAAGCAGGGCAAATACCTGCCGGGCACGCACATCCCGATCTTCGCGCCCGAAAAGATCGATCAGGAAAAGCCCGACTACATCGTGATCATGCCCTGGAACTTCAAGGACGAGATCATCGCGCAGCTGGCGCATGCGCGCAGCTGGGGGGCGAAGTTCATCATCGCGATCCCCGAAGCCACCGTGTTGTGACGCTAGCGTTCGAAGTAACAGCGCGCGATCAGCAGTCCGACGCGCGACGTGGCACCATCGTCACCGCGCACGGCGCGATCCAGACACCGGCCTTCATGGCGGTGGGCACGCGTGCGACCGTCACCGGACTCACGCCCCAGGATCTGCGCGACGTGCAGACGCAGGTCGTGCTCGGCAACACGTACCACCTGATGCTGCGTCCGGGCCCGGAGCTCTTCGAGCGCGTCGGCGGCATCCACAACTACATGCAGTGGCACGGGCCGGTGCTGACGGACTCGGGCGGCTACCAGATCTTCTCGCTGCCCGCGGACCGCACGGTCAACGAGAAGGGGGCACGCTTCCGCAGCTACACGGACCAGCGTATGCACCTGCTCTCGCCCGAGAAGTCGATCGAGATGCAGACCGCGATCGGCTCGGACATCATGATGGTGCTCGACGTCTGCCTGGACTCGACGAGCGACGAAGCGGCGCTGCGCAAGGCGATGGAGCGCACGCACCGCTGGGCACTTCGCAGCCTGGCCGCTCGTACCAACTCGGCACAGGCGC
>DASUME010000112.1:0-5483 GCA_036277895.1 Polyangiales bacterium | reverse complement strand
CACGGCCGCACGCGTGTCGAGAGCTGGAGCTGCGCCCCCCCCGCCGCAAGCGAGCTCAGCTGACCGAGGGCGGCGAGCGAGAGTCGAAAGCGCTGCGCGGGCTTCGGAGCCGGCGTGCGTCGTAGCTCGGGCAACGTGGGGCGTAGCTCCGCGATCGCGAGCGCCAGCAGGCGCGCTCGCAGGCCTTCCGGCACGCTCGCCAGCTCCAGCTCGCGCGTGGTTCCTTCGGCGCGCAGCCAGGCGCGATCGCTGTCGCAGCGCAGGTCTACCTGCAGCGAGCCCGGCGTGTCCTCGACGCGACGCTCGAGCGCGAGGATGCGCCGCAGCTCCGCACCATCGACGCTCGCGCACGCGCGCGTGTCGAGCGCGATCGGCTCGCTCTGCGCGTGGGCGCGGCTCACCAGCATCCAGGCCACGAGCAGCTCAAGGAGCCAGGAACGTCGACATCTCCGGGCGACGTGAGCCATGGGGGAACAGCGCCAGATAGCGCGCTGCGACCTCGGCTGCCCGCGCTCGGTCTCCGGCCCTTCGATACGCTTCCGCCTCACGCGCCAGCGCATCTTCGGCCAGGGGGCCCTTCGGGTCCAGCGCATACGCCCGCGCGAAGCTGCGCGCGGCGCGCTGCGGGTCCGCGAGCTCGTTCAGCTGCAAGCGTCCGAGCGTGAACGCAGCCAGGCGGGCGGGCGCGCTGTCCGGATACTTGCGGACCAGCTGGTCCAGGTGCTCGGCGGCCTCGCGCGGGTGGCCGGAGAGGCGCGCGGCATCGGCGGCCAGCAGCAGGCCCTCGAGATCTTCGACGGGCTGCTCGGCGAGCGCCCCGAAGGCCTCGCGATGTTTGCCTGCGCGTGCGAGCGCACGCCAGCCGTCGTCGCGTGGCGCGAGCTCGCGGTGCTTGCGCGCGTGGCGGTGCGCGTGCCCGTCGACGGCCGGATCCGGCGTGGGCTCGACGGCCGGATGCGGCGTGGGCTCGACCGCCGGAGGCTCGGGCTCCGCGGCGACGGGCTCCGCCACGACTGGCTCGGGCTGCTTCGGCTCCAGCTTGGGCGGATACACGCCGTGCTCACCGGCGTGCAGCAAGGTCTCGCCGTCGGGCCAGCGCACACGCACGAGGCCGTGGTTCACCTGCACCTCGCTCGCGTCGCCGTCGAGCTTGGTCACGTCGAACGCGGTGCCCAACACCTCGACCGTGACCGCGCCGCTGCGCACGCGGTAGCGACGCTGCGGGTTCTTGGTGACCTCGAAGTGCCCACGCCCGCGCTTGAGCTCGAGCTCCACCGCGTCGCTTCGATCGCTCGCGACGGCGAGCTCGGTCTCGGGGGACAGCCGCGTCGCCACGGAGCCGTCGTCGGTGCGCAGTTCCACACTCGCGCGCGGCCACATGACGAAGCCGAGCGCGAGCACGGCGGCCACGCCCACTGCGCGCGTGACGCGTCGACGCTTGATGCGACGCTGCAAGCCCACGTATCCGCGCTCCGCGTCGTACGAGACGTCGATGTGCTCGAGCAGGGGCTCAGACACGGCCCACCCCCAGCTTCTCCAGCGCGGCCTCGGCGCTCGCGAGCCGGCGCTTCGCGGTCGACAGCGACACGCCGCACAGCTCGGCCACACGCTCCAGCGTCTCGCCCTCGACGTGGCGCAGCGACCAGACCACACGCTCGCTCGCCGACAGCGTGTCGAGCGCGGCGAACACGCGCGCGAGCTGCGTGCGCTCCTCGGGCGAGGCCGCGGCATCGGCCACCGCTTCGTAGTCATGCCCGGTGCCGAGGCCGAGCAGGTTGCGCAGCTTGCGCCGACGCAGGCGCGCCATCGCCTCGCGCACGGCCACCTTCGCCAGCCAGCCCTTGAGCGCGGCGGGCTCGCGCACCGTCGCGAGGTGGCGATGCACGCTCAGGAACACGTCCTGCACGAAGTCGTCGAGCTCGTCGCGGCGGCCGAGCATGCGCATGCCGATCTTCGCCACGTACGGCGCGTAGCGCTTGAACGCGGCCGCCGTATCGAGCACCTCGGCCGGTTCCGGCGCACGCTCGACGCGCACGTGCTCGCCGGTCCGCAGCGGATCGGCAGGCAGGCTCTCGGCTCGGTTCGTCGCGCGCGTGCTCAAGGTTTTGCTCGCGCGCGGAGGCACCGCGCGCTTGGACGCCGAGCGTACTTGGAACGCGCGCGGCGGCGCAGCGGAAAACAGCACCGAACCGTAAGCCAGAGGACTCACAGCGACTCCACGAAGCGGATCAATGCCGCACGCTGATCGGCCGGCAACGCCTGCACGCGCTCACGCACGGCCTGCGCCTCCCCGCCGTGCCACAGCACCGCCTCCAGCACGCTCGCGGCGCGCCCGTCGTGCAGCAGCGAGACGTAGCCCTGCACGGTCTGCGACAGCCCCACACCCCACAGCGGCGGCGTGCGCCACTCGCGCGGGTTCTCGAGCCCGCTTTGATCGGCGAGGTCCGCGCCCATGTCGTGCAGCAGGAGGTCCGTGTAGGGCCGGATCGACTGCCCCCGCAGCTCCACGAAGGGGTGCGTATTGCCGGTGCTCAACGCAGGCAGGTGGCAGTTGGCGCAGCCCACCTCGTGGAACAGCGCCTGGCCTCGCTTCACGGTTGCGTCTTCGGCGTCGCGCTGCGGCGGCACACCGAGCAAGCGCATGTACGCGACCATGCGCTCGAGGTCGTCGTTCGCGAGCTCGTCGGCGCCGCCGAGCGCACGCGTGGTCACGCCGAGGTCGGCCTCCAGCGCGTCCGCGACCTGATGGCGCAAGCTCACCTTCTCCGCACGCCAGCCGAAGCGACCCACGCGCGGCGCGCCGGTCTCGGGATCGTTCCGCAGCTGCGGCCGGCCGGAGATGCCATCGCCGTCGCAGTCGTCCGGGTCCGCCTGCGCGAGCAGCGTGGTCTCGTCGATCGCCTCGAGCAGGCCGAGCCCGACCAGGCGGCGTGCGATGCGTGGCGAGTACTTGTCGACGCCGACGTCGAAGCTCGGGCGCTTCAACGTGACGGCTCCGACCGTGCGCGTCTCGGTCGCGGCGGACTTCGCGCTCGCCTCGCCGAGCTGGAGCTGGCTGCCGAGCGACCCGCCGTAGAGCTTGAACGTCATCGAGCTGCTCTCGCTCAACGCTCCGCTCAGCGTGCGGCCACCCCCGTTGTGCGGGTGGCAGCTGGTGCACGAGCTGCTCACGAACAGCGGCCCCCGCTTGTTCGCCTGCTCGCTGAAGACCGGGTTGCCCGCCTCGCTGTGCGCGCCGCTCTGGAAGTCGGTATGGAACAGGCGGCGTCCCTCGACGAACGGCTGCACGTGCTCGTGCTGGATGTTGAGCGCCATCTGCTCCAGGTAGAGCTCGGGCTCGGCGTACGCCCAGATCGTGCTCGTGCCGCCGCCGAGCTGCGCGTCCGCGTGCGGGCCGGGCTTGCCGCTGGCGTCCGCGCTGTCCGGCGTCAGCACGCCGAGGCCCACGCGATAGCGATACGTGTCCGTGTAATATGCCGTGCGGCTGTTCGCGCGCACGTCGGCCTTGTCGATGAACACGCCGAACTCGAACTCGAACAGGTCGCCCTTCTGCAGCGGCTTGCCGGTGCGCGCGTTGTTCGTGGTGGTGCGCTGCTGCGTGCGTGCGTAGCGAGCGACCTCGCTCGCGTAGTTGGAGACGCCAGGGATCGCGGGCAGCACCACATCGGAGTCCATGCCGGTGTTGGCGTGAAACACGTTGCCGTCGCCGTAGATCTTCCAGGCGCGGAAGTTCGTGCCGTCGGTGGGGCGCGCGACGGGCAGGTACGTGACGACGACCTTGCTCTCGCCTTTGGCGGTGTAGTCTTCGATCACGAAGCCGAACGTGCGGTCCTCGAAGTAGAGCTCGTGGAACGGGCCGTAGCTGCCCTCCAGCTCGTGGCGTCCGCGCACGCGACCCGCGCCGCGCGTGACCAGCACGCCGTCGCTGCGCAGCGTGCTGATCGGCAGCAGCTCCTTATCGGCGAACAGCGGCTCCAGGTTGCCGAGCGCGATCGGCGTGGGTGCCTTCTTCAGCGACGCGAAGATCGCTGCCACGGTGGCGTCGTCGATCGCAGCGGACGAGAACGCGGGCATGCCGTTGCCGCCGCTGCGCACCTGAGCGAGGAACTGTGCTTCGCTGCCATCGAACGCGAGCAAGTCCGGGAACGGCTGGCCCTCGCCGAGCCGGTGGCAGCCCGTGCACAGGGCGCTGAAGGCGCGCGGAGCGTGCTCGCCGCAGCGGAACACCGGCGGGTCGAGGTCCTTGGGCCCAGACGTCTCGGCGCTCGCGTCCAGCCACGCGGGGCTCGCACCTTGGCTCTGCACCGGGCTCGCACCCGCGTCGCCCTCGGCCTCCGACTCCGTGTGCCCCGCGCAGCCCGCGAGCGCGAGCAGGGCCAGGATGGTGGGCTGGCCGACAGAGCCGCGGCTGCGAGGACGACGCATGCCCCCCACAGAGCGGGCGGGCTGCAAAACTGGTCCACGGAATCTTCGTTGCGGGTGAAACCGTCGTACGGGCAGGAACAACTTCCCCCCTGCCCACCGTACCAAGAGCGCGATGTACAGCTCTCTCCAAGACCTCTCTCACAAGCTCGCGCTCGGCGCCTTGCTCGAGGCGTTGGTATGCGATCACGGTGGCTACGAGCTCCTCGCGCACTGGAAGCAGGGCGAGTTCCACCACGACCTGGTGCTGCGCGTGCACGCTCCGCGTGGGCTGCCCGGAGACGTGCTGGTCGTGGCCACCAACTGCAACGGAGGGCTCAAGGAGCTGCTCTGTTTCTCGGAGCCGCCAGACCGCTACGCGCTCTGGCACGCGCGCTGTCCCGAGAACCCCGATTTCTTCGGGGAGCTCACGCCGCCCCTGGCCGAGGTGCGCACGCTGCACTGGTTCGACCCCTGCGATCTGCTGGCGGCGGACGCGCGCAGCGAGCTGAAGCCCAGCTGCCGGCGTCGTCAGCGCGGCGGCGGGTACGAGCCGGTCGTCTGAAGTAAGCTCCGGCGCATGAGCTTCGAGTTCGCGACTGCGACCCGGATCGTGTTCGGCGCCGGCAAGGCGAGCACGCTCGTCGACTGGGTGCGCCCGTTCAAGCGCGTGCTGATCGTGTGCGGCAAGAGCGAGCGCAACCCGGAGCTGTGGGAGGCCATCGGCGAGCACGCGCGCATCACGCGCTTCGTGGTCGGCGGCGAGCCCACCATCGAGACCGCGCGGGAAGGCGCGCAGCTCTGCCGCGAGGCGCACGCGCAGGCCGTGATCGCGCTCGGTGGCGGCAGCGCGATCGACGCCGGCAAGGCGATCGCGGCGCTGGCGACCAACGAGGGCGACGTGCTCGACTACCTGGAGGTGGTCGGTCGCGGCAAGGCCCTCACGCAGGCGTCGTTGCCGTTCGCGGCCGTGCCGACCACCGCGGGCACCGGCGCCGAGGTCACGCGCAACGCCGTGCTGGGCTCGCCGCAGCACGGCGTGAAGGCGTCGCTGCGCAGCCCGTCGATGTTGCCGGCGCTGG
>DASUME010000111.1:0-4335 GCA_036277895.1 Polyangiales bacterium | reverse complement strand
GCGGAGATCACGCGCCATGAAGGCCCGGCCGCGCGCGTCGCGCTCGCTGGCGCCGAAGCCTGGCAAGAGAGCGCCCACGGCGTCGGCGGCAAGGAAGCCGACCTCGAGATTCGCCAGGACCTGCTCGAGCGCAGCCTCAAGCAGCAGCTCGGCCGCGAGAAGCGCACGATCGAGAACGGCCTGCCGGTGCTCGCGAGCGTTGGCTCCATGTCTCCGTTCGTCGGTCTGTTCGGCACCGTGCTCGGCATCATCCACGCGCTGACCGCGATCAGCGGCGCGGGCAACGCCAGCCTCGACGTCGTCGCGGGCCCCATCGGTGAGGCGCTGGTCGCGACCGCGATCGGGATCGCCGTCGCGGTGCCGGCCGTGCTCGCGTACAACTACTTCCTGCGTCGCAGCAAGACGGCGAGCCAGGATCTCGAAGAGTTCGCCAACGCGTTCGTGGGCAACGCGCTGAAGGATCGCTTCCTTCGCAGCGACCGCCACAGCAACGAGAGCCGTCCCGTCAAGCGCGCCATCGAGCTGCGCCAGGAAGCGAGCGCCTGAGATGGCAATCTCGACCAGCGAATCCGAAGAAGTAGTCAGCGACATCAACGTCACCCCGCTGGTCGATGTGATGCTCGTGCTGCTCGTGGTGTTCATCGTCACGTCTCCGCTCCTGACCAACGCGGTCAAGGTGCAGCTGCCCTCGACGCAGACCACCAACCCGGTGGAACAGCACGAGTCCGTCACCGTCAGCGTCGACAACAAGGGCGACGTCTGGGTGGACAAGGAGAAGGTCGGGCTCGAGCAGGTGGAGCCGCGCTTGAAGAGCGTGCGTGCCCGCGACCCGGAGGTCGCGGTGCACCTGAGCGCGGACACGACGAGCAACTACGGGCTCGTCGCCAAGGTGATGGCCGCGATCAACAAAGCCGGCGTAGCCAAGCTCTCCGTGCTCAGCGTTGGGGAGTGAGCGATGAGTGACGAAGACGCGATCGACTACGGCCGCAACCTGCTCCCGCTGCTGCGTGAGGCCACCGCCGATCGCCGGCCGCTCGCGCGCACCGGCAGCGAGCGATGAGCCTCGCGCCCGTGATCGCGGTCGCGCCGAAGCTGAGCCGCTTGCAAAGCTTCGTGCAGGACTTCACGTCCCTGCTGGACGCGACCGACCAGGAACCGATCATCCTCGAGCGCGGTGGCCGTCTGCTCGCCGCGCTCGTGGCGCATGACGACTGGCTGCCGGAGGCGTACGCGCAGCCGGATCCGGCACGCTACCAGCAGTACCTGCTGCACTGTAGCGGGCGCTTCTCGGTCGTGAGCTTCGTCTGGGGGCCCGGCCAGGCGACGCCAGTGCACGACCACACCGTGTGGGGACTGATCGGCGTGCTGCGCGGCGCGGAGATCAGCCAGAGCTACGCGCCCGCTGGCGCCCTGCTCGGCGAGCCGGAGCGACTCGAGGCCGGGACGATCTCGGCCGTCTCCCCTTCGATCGGCGACATCCACCGGGTGCACAACGCGTTCGCAGATCGCACCTCGATCAGCATCCACGTCTACGGCGCGGACATCGGCGCGGTCGAGCGCTCGACCTACGACGCCAGCGGAGCGCCCAAGCGCTTCGTGTCCGGATACGCGAACTCCACGCTGCCGAATTTCTGGGGCAAGGCCTGAAGTCATGACCATCTCGTCGATCTCCGCGCGCGAAGTGCGTGCGGCGCTCCTGTTGCGCCGTGAGCTGGCGCTGTTCGACCTCGGCAACGAAGACACGTTCGCCAAGGACCACCCGCTGTTCGCGTCGCAGCTCGACGTCGAGCATGCGCACGCGCAGCTGCCTGCTCGCTTGCCGCGTCGTGACGCGCCCGTCGTGCTCTACGATCGTGGCGAGGGCGCCGTGGAGAAGGCCGCCGCGGTGCTGCGCGAGCTCGGCCACACGCACGTGTATCGGCTGCAGGGTGGCCTCCATGGCTGGCGCTCGGAAGGGTACGAGCTGTTCCAGGACGTCAACTCGTACAGCAAGGCGTTCGGTGAGCTGGTCGAGTCGCGCCGCCACACGCCGTCGGTGTCCGCAGAGCAGCTGCAGCAGCTGCTCGACAGCGGCGCCGATCTGGCCGTGCTCGATGCGCGCCGCTTCGACGAGTACAACACGATGAGCATCCCGAGCGGCACCAGCGTGCCCGGCGCGGAGCTGGTCTTGCGCGCGCGCGAGCTCGCGCCCGACCCGAAGACCACGGTGGTGGTCAACTGTGCGGGCCGAACGCGCAGCATCATCGGCGCGCAGTCGCTGATCAACGCCGGCCTGCCGAACAAGGTGGTCGCGCTGCGCAACGGCACCATCGGCTGGACGCTCGCGGGCCAGAAGCTGGAGCACGGCCAGACGCGCAAGGTGCCGCAGGTGCGCAAGCAGTTCGCGGCCGAGGCGCGCGAGCGCGCGCGCACCGTGGCGTACCGCGCGGGCGTCAAGCGCATCGGCAGCGTGGAGCTGGCGCAGCTGCAGGACGACGCCACGCGCACGCTCTACCGCTTCGACGTGCGCACGCCGGAAGAATACGCCGAGGCGCACCTGCCGGGCTTCCGCAGCACGCCGGGTGGTCAGCTCGTGCAGGAGACCGACATGGTCGCGCCCGTGCGCGGCGCGCGCATCGTGCTCTCCGATCTCGCAGCGCCGGGGGAAGAGGCGCTCGGTGTACGCGCGGACATGAGCGCGTCGTGGCTCGCGCAACTGGGCTGGGAAGTCTACGTGCTGAGCGACGCGGCCGAGGCGCGCGAGAGCGGCAACGCGCCCGTCATTCCGCGAGACAACGCCGGTCGCTACAAGCGCCCGTACGAGGGCACGGACAACCCGAGGGCCGCCATGCAGGCCTACCTCGAGTGGGAGTACGGCCTGGTCGCGCAGCTCGCGCGCGACGGCAGCCACGGCTTTTACGTCATCTGACTCAGGAGCTTTCATCATGAGCGTCAAGTTCATCGGCTACATCGGTTTCAACGATCACTCCGAGATCCACGAGGGTCACGGTCGTCAGCTCGATCGCGAGTACGTCGAGGCGGCTGCGCGCGCGCAGGAGGCGGGCGGCTTCGATCGCGTGCTGGTGCCGTTCGGCTCCAGCTCACCCGAGGCCCAGCTGGTCGCCGGCCACGCGGCCGCGATCACCACCAAGCTCGGCTTCCTGATCGCACACCGGCCCGGCTTCACGCAACCCACCCTGGCCGCGCGCCAGCTGGCCACGCTCGATGCGCTCAGCGGCGGCCGCGTCGCGGTGCACATCATCAGCGGCGGCCAGGACGACGAGATGGCGCGCGACGGCGATCACTCGATCAAGGTCGACCGCTACAAGCGCACCGACGAGTACCTGACGATCGTGCGCCAGGAATGGACCGCGCTGCAGCCGTTCGACCACAAGGGCCGCTTCTACGACGTCAAGGGTGCGTTCAGCCAGGTCAAGCCGACCAACCTGCCGGTGTTCTTCGGCGGCGCGTCGGAAGAGGCGATCGACGTCGCGGGCCGCCAGGCGGACGTCTACGCGTTCTGGGGCGAGACCCACGCGCAGGTGCGCGAGCTGACCGCGAAGGTGAATGCGTCGGCGGCGCGCTACGGCCGCAAGCTCGGCTACAGCATGTCGCTGCGCCCGATCATCGCGGACACCGAGGAAGCCGCCTGGAAGCGCGCGGACGAGGTCGTCGAGCAAGTGCGTGCCCTGCGCGCGTCGCGCGGCCTGAAGACGGACGCACACGCGCCGGTGAACGTGGGCTCGCAGCGGCTGCTGCAGACCGCAGCTGCCGGCTACCGCGCGGACAAGCGCCTGTGGACGGGCCTCGCGGCCGTCGGCGGCGCAGCGGGCAACTCGACCGGCCTCGTGGGCACGCCCGAGCAGGTCGCGGACGCGATGCTCGACTACTACGACCTCGGCATCGACAACTTCCTGATCCGTGGCTTCGAGCCGCTCGCGGACTCGATCAAGTACGGCGAGAAGCTGATCCCGCTCGTGCGCGAGCTGGTGGCCGCGCGTGATGCACAGAAGGTGGCGGTATGAGCCGGCAGCTCCACCTCGGCGCGATCCTCGCCGGCGTCGGCATGACGCAGGACGGCTGGAAGCGCGCGGGCATCCCCAAGAACGCCAGCGTCAACATCGGCTGGTACAAGCGCGCGGCCCAGAAGGTCGAGCAGGCCAAGTTCGACCTCGTGTTCATCGTCGACAGCCCGTACATCACGCCCGAGTCGGCGCCGCACTTCCTGAACCGGCTCGAGCCGCTCACGATGTTGTCCGCGATCGCGGGCGCGACCTCGCATATCGGCCTGGTCGCCACCGCGACCACTTCGTACAACGAGCCGTTCAACCTGGCGCGCGCGTTCGCCTCACTCGA
>DASUME010000110.1:0-2791 GCA_036277895.1 Polyangiales bacterium | reverse complement strand
CGCCGTGCACGGGCCGCACAGCGTGCTGGTGCTGATGCCGGAGGCCACCGCGCAGGCGGCGGAGCGGGTGGCGCGCCGGCTCTCGCGCCTGGCCGAGGGGCTGCCGCTGCAGTGCGGCATCGCGACCTATCCAGAGACCGCGAAGTCCGGCGAGGCGCTGGTCGCGGAGGCCCACACGGCGGCGCGCTCGGCGAGCGGCAAGAGCCCGGTGCAGCTCGGTCGCGCGGCGACTTCCGTCGAGGCGCAGGGTGCACCGGTCGTGCGCGCGCACGCGATGCAGAAGCTGTACGCACTGGCCGACCGGATCGCGAACAACAACGTGCCCGTGCTGGTCCTGGGCGAGACCGGCACCGGCAAGGAAGTGATCGCGCGCCACGTGCACAAGGCCTCGCCGCGGCGAGACAAGCGCATGGTGGTGATCAACTGCGCGGCGCTGCCGGCGAACCTGATCGAGAGCGCGCTGTTCGGGCACGAGAAGGGCGCGTTCACGGGCGCCGACTCGCTCAAGAAGGGCGTGTTCGAGGAGGGGGATCACAGCACCGTGTTCCTCGACGAGGTGGGCGAGCTGTCGCCCGCAGCGCAGGCGGCGCTGCTGCGCGTGCTGGAGACCAAGCGCTTCTCGCGCGTGGGCTCGTCGCGCGAGATCGAGGTGGACACGCGCATCATCGCGGCCACGCACCGCGACCTGGAGGCGATGATCGAGGCGCACACGTTCCGCGCGGACCTCTACTACCGCCTGAACACGATGACGCTGAAGGTGTTGCCGCTGCGCGACCGCAAGGAAGAGATCGCGGCGCTGGCGCACGCGTTCCTGGCCCAGACTGTGGAGCGCTGGAGCACCTCGGCGCGCGACTTCTCGCCGGAGACGATGGACCTGCTGACGGCCTACCGCTGGCCCGGCAACGTGCGCGAGCTGCGCAACGTGATCGAGCGCGCGGCGGTGATCTGCACCACCGCGCAGCTGGAGCCGGAGGACCTGCCCGAGCGCGTGCGCTCGCTGGAGGAGGTCCCGGAGTCGGTGCCGGCGGGCAGCCCGCTGTCCTCCGAGGAGCGGCAGTCGACGATGCGCACGTTCGAGGAGCTCGGCTCGGTGCCGTTCCGCGACCGCATCCGCGACTACGAAGTGAAGCTGATCACCGACGCCCTCGACGCCGCCCACGGCAACCAGAGCCGCGCCGCCGAGATCCTGCGCATGCCCCTGCGTACCCTGGTCCACAAGATCCGCTCCTACGGCCTCAAGAAGACCTACAAACGCGACGACGAGTGAGGGCCCGCGGGGTCGCCAAAGGGCCGGGGCTCTGGTATCCCAGGGCTCCGATGACGAAGGCGACCGAACCACCGCGCATGCTCGAGGGCCTGGACGACCTGCGCGCTCAGCTCGACGAGCTCGATCACGGCATCCTGAATGCGCTGGTCGAGCGCGACCGCGTGGTGCGTGAGGTAGCCACGCGCAAGAGCCAGATGGGCGGCAGCGGGGTGGTGCGGGATCCGGTGCGCGAGGAGGCGCAGCTCGCGCGGCTCACGGGCGAGGGCCAGGCCGAGGGGCTCGATGGCTTCTACGTCTCGCGCATCTTCCGCGAGGTGCTCGATCACTCGGTGCGCTTGCAGCACGAGTTCCTCACGCGCCTGATCGCGGCCGCACGCCCCGAGCAGCGCGACCTCGTGGTCTGTTACCAGGGCATCGACGGCGCCTACAGCCACCTGGCCGCGATGCGCCACTTCGGCCCGCGCGGCGGCAACGTCACGTTCCGCGGCTACCCCAGCTTCCGCGCCATGATGGAGGCCGTGCGCGACGGCGCCGCCCACTACGGCGTGCTGCCGATCGAGAACACCACCGCCGGCTCGATCAACGACGCCTACGACCTGCTCGCGCAGATGGACCTCTCGATCGTCGGCGAAGAAGTGCAGCGCGTGGAGCACTGCCTGGTCGCGATCGAGCAGGTGCCGCTGAGCTCACTGCGGCGCGTGTTCTCGCACCCGCAGGCGCTCGCACAGTGCTCGAACTTCCTGTCCGGCCTCAGCGACTGCCACGTCGAGGCGTTCACGGACACCGCGATGGCGGTGCAGCGCGTGGGCCTGGAGAAGGACCTCACGCAGGCCGCGATCGCGAGCGAAGACGCCGCGCGCCGCTACGGGCTGACCGTGATCAAGCGCGAGATCGCGAACCAGAAAGAGAACTACACGCGCATGGTGGTGGTGGCGCCCCGACCCGAGAAGGTCGACCTGCGCATCGCCGCCAAGACGTCGCTGGTGTTGGCGCTCAAGCACGAGCAGGGCGCGCTGCTGAACTCGCTCGGCGCGCTGGCGTCGCGGGGCCTGAACCTGACCAAGATCGAGTCGCGCCCGCGGCTGCACACGCCGTGGGAGTACCTGTTCTACGTCGACTTCGAGGGCAACATCGACGACCCGCTCGTGAACGAGGCGCTGCAGGAGCTGCGCCTGCAGACGAGCTTCCTGCGCGTGCTCGGCTCGTACCCCGCGCGTCGCACCGGCGAGCCCAAGGCGGTCAGCATTCGGCCGGCCGTCGCTCCCGCGCCGCTGCCCGCGCCGGCCGCGCCCAGCTCGCGTCGCTTTCGCGCCGAGGACACCCAGATCGCGTTCGGTCGCGCGGTGCTCGGCGGGCCGAAGCCGGTGTTCCTGGTCGGCGTCGGTGCGCACACCTCGCGTGAGGCGCTGCTCGACTCGGCGCGCGCGCTAGCCCTGGCCGGGGCCCACGGCCTGCGCATCGAGAACGCCGCGGCGGCACTCGGCACCAGCGGCGCCTTCAACGAGGAGACGCTGCTCGCGCTCG